>JAFGPU010000225.1 GCA_016936035.1 Acidimicrobiales bacterium | reverse complement strand
GGCGAGCCCATCAACCCCGAGGCGTGGATGTGGTACCACACGCACATCGGTGGGGGACGCTGCCCGGTGGTCGACACCTGGTGGCAGACCGAGACGGGCGCCATCATGATCTCCCCGCTGCCCGGCGCCACCACGCTCAAGCCGGGGTCGGCCACGTTCCCCCTGCCGGGCATCGGCGCCGAGGTCGTCGACCAGGACGGCAACCCGGTCGCCAAGGGCGGCGGCTACCTCACGCTCACCCGCCCGTGGCCGGCCATGCTGCGGGGCATCTACGGCGACCCGGAGCGCTACCGCGACACCTACTGGTCGCGCTTCGGCGACCGCTACTTCGCGGGTGACGGCTGCAAGATCGACGAGGACGGCTACCTGTGGCTGCTCGGCCGCGTCGACGACGTCATGAACGTGTCGGGCCACCGCATCTCGACCACCGAGGTCGAGTCGGCGCTCGTCGACCACCCGGCCGTGGCCGAGTCGGCGGTGTGCGGTGCCACCGACCCGGTGACGGGTCAGGCCATCGTTGCCTTCGTGACCGTGCGCGGGCAGGTCGACGCCACCCCCGAGCTGGGCGACGAGCTGCGAGGCCACGTCGCCCAGAAGATCGGTCCGACGGCCCGGCCGAAGACGATCATCTTCACCGACGAGCTGCCCAAGACCCGGTCGGGCAAGATCATGCGGCGCCTGCTGCGCGATGTGGCCGAGGGACGGGCGCTCGGCGACACGACCACGCTGGCCGACCCGAACGTGGTCGACGAGATCCGCAAGCGGGCTGCCGCCCAGCCGCAGGAGGACTGAGGTGGGCGGGGGGCGTCACGGGCGTCCGACCGGGGGAGGGATGCGCTGGACGTCCTGATCCGGGCGGCCGAGCCGCGTGACGCCGTCGCCATCGGCACGGTGTGGCAGCGCGCGGCGCTGGTCGGCTACGAGGGCATCTTCCCGCCGGACGTGCCGGCGCCGAGGCCGGAGGTGCTCGTCGAGCGCTCCCGCCAGGCCATCGCTGCACAGGGCTACAACGCGCTCGTTCTCGTGGCGTGCCACACGGGGCCCGAGGGACAGGTGGTCGGCACCATCGCCGCGGTGCCCGACCCCGACGAGACCAGCCGCGCCCAGCTGCTGCGCCTCTACGTCGACCCCGGCCACTGGGGCCGGGGCATCGGCCGCCGCCTGCACGACAGCGCGCTGCGCCACCTGCAGGGCGCCGGCTACCGGGTGGTGGTGCTGTGGGTGCTCGAACGCAACCTGCGGGCCCGCGCCATGTACGAGCGGTGGGGCTGGCGGGCCACGCCGGCGCGCCAGTGCGACTACCCGGGCGTCACCGAGATCTGCTACCTCCTGATGCTGTGAGACGCTCGACCGGTTGCCCGGCGCGAGCGGCGGGCGGGCGGCGCCGCCGCCGGTAGCGTCTCGGTGTGACCTCCGCCGTTGCCGACACGACGCCCGACCACTGGTGCTGGCACGAGTTGCCGGTCGAGCCCGGTCGCGCGGTGGTGTTCGACATGGACGGCGTGCTGTCCGACGCGTCCAGCCGGCAGCACTTCCTCGAGTACCCGCGCCGTGACTGGGACGCCTTCTTCGCCGCGTGCGGCGACGACGAGCTCATCGACGAGGTGGCCCGCCTGCTCGAGGTGCTCGACGCCGGGCACCAGGTCGTGCTGCTGACCGCCCGGCCGCTGCGGGTGCGCCCGCAGACCCGGGCATGGCTCGACCGCTACAAGCTCCGGTGGGACCTGCTGATCATGCGCGACTACGGCGACTACTCGGCCTCGCGCTCGTTCAAGCGCGAGACCGTGCACCACCTGCGCCGCTACGGCTTCGACCTGCGGCTGGCGTTCGAGGACGACCGCCGCAACGTCGAGATGTTCCACGACGAGGGCATCCCCTGCGTCTACATCCACTCCGGCTACTACGACTGACGGGCCCTGCGTGGCTGTGGTGAGACGCTGGGTCCGAGCGGCCTTCTGGCGTCTCTGACGAGCACATGACCTGGTGAGAGACGCCAGATCGGCCGACCGCCGCTGCCGTCCTCGCGACCTCGCACTGACTCAACCCGCACGTGGGACGTCCGAGGCTCCACCCGGCGTCCAGGTGATTCCCAGGAAGCGTCGGTACCATCGCCGGGGTGAAGAACACGTTCAAGACGTTCGTCCTGCTCGCCGGGCTCGGCGGGCTCTTGGTCATCGTCGGCGGCATGCTGTGGGGCGGCACGGGCGCCGTCATCGGCTTCGCGGCCGGCATCGCCTTCGTCGGCTTCTCGTACTGGAACAGCGACAAGCTGGCCATCAAGGCCGCCCGGGCGCAGCCGGTCACCGAGCAGGAGATGCCCGAGTACTACGCCATCATGCGCGAGCTCACCCAGCAGGCCGGCATGCCCATGCCCAAGCTGTACGTGACGCCCGACCAGCAGCCCAACGCGTTCGCCACCGGGCGCAACCCCGACCACGCCGCGGTCGCGGTCACCCAGGGCATCCTGCGCATCCTCGACTGGCACGAGCTGCGCGGTGTCCTGGCGCACGAGATCAGCCACGTCGGCAACCGCGACATCCTCATCGGGTCGGTGGCCGCCGCGATCGCCATGGGCATCACCCTGCTCGCCACCTTCCTGCGGTTCACGGCGTTCTTCGGCGGTGGGCGCGACGACGACAACAACCCGCTGGCGCTGCTGGCGATGGCCCTCCTCGCCCCGCTGGCCGCCGGCCTGTTGCAGATGGCGCTCAGCCGCAGCCGCGAGTACGAGGCCGACCGTTCGGGCGCTCGCCTCATCGGCGACGGCGAGCCGCTGGCCCGGGCGCTGCAGAAGCTCGAGGTCGGCGCCCGCCAGATCCCGATGGACATCGACCCGGCGCACGCCTCGGCCTTCATCGTCAACCCGCTGACCGGCCGCAAGATGAGCTTCGCCAACCTGTGGCGCACGCACCCGACCACCGAGGACCGGGTGGCCCGCCTGCGCGGCGGCGAGTGGATGTAGCCGACGGTGGTGGGCGCCTGACGCTGGTGTGAGCCGGGCGGCGGTGTGACCGCCGCAACAAACAAAACGCTTGCGTTGCGCTGTGAAACGGTTACGTTTCACAGTCATGATCGTCGATCGTCCCCCCGAACCCGACGCCGAGCTCCACACCCGACCCGAGGTGCACGCCCGCCGCTGGCTGCTCCTCGGCACCATGTGCCTGTCGCTGGTGCTGGTCGTCATGTCGGTCTCGTCGCTCAACGTGGCCGCCCCCCGCCTCCAGCAGGAGCTCGGCATCTCGGCCGGCCAGCTCCACTGGATCATCGACTCGTACGCCCTGGTGTTCGCCGGCCTGCTGCTGTCGGCAGGCGCCATCGGCGACCGGTTCGGCCGCAAGGGCGCCCTGCTCGCCGGCCTGGCCGTGTTCGCCGTCGGCCTGGTCATCGCCGGCCTCGGCGACAGCGCGACCCAGGTGATCGCCGGCCGCGCCGTCATGGGCGTCGGCTCGGCATTCGTCATGCCGGCGACGCTGTCGCTGATCACCGCCGTGTTCCCGCCCGCCGAGCGGGGCCGGGCCATCGCCATCTGGGCCGGGTTCGCCGGTGCGGGCGGCGCCATCGGGCCGGTCGTCGCCGGCGCCCTGCTCGAGCACTACTGGTGGGGCTCGGCGGTGCTGGTCAACCTGCCGGTCGTCGCCATCGCTGGGGGAGCCGTCGCCCTGCTGGCCCCCCGGTCGCGCGACAGCCACGCGACCCCGCTCGACATCGTCGGCTCGGCCCTCGCCCTGGTCGGCATGCTCGCGCTGCTCTACGGCATCATCGAGAGCGGCGAGCGTGGGTGGACCGACGGCCTGGTGCTCGGCGCCTTCGCCGCGGCGGCGGCGTTGATCGCCGCCTTCCTCGCCTGGGAGGCCCGCACCGACCACCCGATGCTGCCGCTCGGCCTGTTCCGCGACCGGCGCTTCAGCGTTGCCAGCGGTGTGATCACGCTGACCTTCTTCGCCATGTTCGGCTTCTTCTTCCTCTCGACGCTGTACCTGCAGTACGTGCTCGGGTACTCGCCGCTGGAGGCGGGACTGGCCAGCCTCCCGATGGCGGCGGCGATGATCGTGGTGTCGCCCCGCAGCGCGGCGCTGACCGAGCGCTACGGCGCCGGCGCCGTGATGGCCGGCGGCTTCGGCCTCATCGCCACCAGCCTCGGCCTGTTCACCCAGGTGACGACCGGGACGCCGTACCCGGTCGCCGCCATCGGGTTCGTCCTGCTCGGCGCCGGGCTGGCCACCACCGCGGCCCCGGCGACGGGCATGCTCATGTCGGCGGTGCCCCTCGACAAGGCCGGCGTCGGCTCGGCCGTCAACGACACCACCCGCGAGTTCGGGGGCGCACTCGGCATCGCGGTCCTCGGCACGCTGCTCGGCTCTGCCTACCGGGCCGAGTTCGACGCCGCCGGCACCGACGTGCCCGCCGGCGCCGCCGAGGCGGCGAGCGAGTCGATCGGCGCGGCGTGGACCGTCGCCCAGGGCGTCCCCGGCGGCGAAGCGATGTTGGCCCAGGCGCAGGCGGCGTTCGTCGACGCCTTCCAGCTCACCAACATGGTGTCGCTGGCGGTCGCCGTGGGTGCCGGCGCGATGGTGTGGCTGAGCCGCCGCTCGACGTCCGACCCCGACACCGGCGAGGTGGTCGAGGTGGCGGTCGACCCCGCCGAGGTCGCCATCGATCTGGCCGCCGGCGCCGGCGGGCCCGAGCTTGCGCTCGAGCCTCGGTGAGCGCCGGCGGGCCGGAGCAGGCACACTGGCCACCGTGCCCGCCGACGTCGACCCCCGCATCGAACGCTCCCGAGAGCAGATCCTGGCCGCCGCCATCGACCTGCTGCGCGAGGTCGGCTACGGGGGCCTGACCATCGAGGCCGTGGCTGCCCGGTCGGGGGTCGCCAAGAGCACGATCTACCGCCACTGGTCGAGCAAGGCC
>JAFGPU010000224.1 GCA_016936035.1 Acidimicrobiales bacterium | reverse complement strand
CGACAAGGAGACCCACGACGATGACCCTCATCGAGCTCTTCGCCCCCCGCGCGAGCCTCCGCGACGACCAGCGTCGCCGCCTCAGCGAGCGCCTCGTCACCGAGCTGATCAGCGCCGAGGGCGCGCCGGCCGACCTCATCGAGCGGGGCCGGTCGATCACCTGGCTCGTCGTGCACGAGCCCGAGGTGTGGGCGGTCGGTGGGCGGGTCGTCGACCCCGCCGACCCGCCCACCTACGTCGTGCGCGCCAACGTGCCGGGCGGGCACCTGACCGACGGCATGAAGGCCGAGCTCGTCCGGCGCCTGACCCGGGTGATCGCCGAGGTCGACGACGACCCGCAGCGGGTGTACGACCGACCGGACGCCTGGGTGCACATCAACGAGGTGCCGAGCGGCAACATCGGGGCCTTCGGGCAGGTCGTGGCCACCGACGACATCACCCGCTACGTCGTCTCGGGCCAGATGCCCGCCCCGGAAGCGCCGGCGGTCGACGTACCGGGCGACGACGACGCCGGAACGGTCGTCGATCCGGTGTGCGGGATGACCGTCGAGCTGACCGGCGACGCCATCACGCTGCAGCTCGACGGCACCACCTACGGGTTCTGCAGCCACTCGTGCCGCGACGTCTTCGCCGCCCGGCCCCGGCCGGCTGCCTGACGCCCGGTCGCGGGCTCGACCCCCCTGTGACGGGGTGCGTCAGTCGTCGTCGGTGGGCTGCTCGGCCAGCAGGCCACCGGCGGCGGCGAGGGCGAGCGCCAGGCCCGCAGCCCGATCGACCACGGCGGCGACCGTGATCTCGGCCGGTGCCCCCGGGACCGACAGGGGGGCCTCGCCGAGGGAGCGCACGAGCGCCGTCGGATCGCCGGCCGGGACGATGGGCTCGACCTCGGGCAGCGGCGGCACCGGCCGCCAGAGGTCGACCGGCTTCTGCTTGGCCTTCTTCTTGCCCCGCCGCCGGCTGGTCGACGACCCGCCCTTGCGTTGCTGCTGGGCGCGCTGCTGCTGTTGGCTCACGTTGCGTCCTCGGTGAGGAGGGCCTCGGGCCGCATGCCGAGCGCGACCCGGAGCTGGTCGGCGTCGAGGTCGGCGAGCGAGCTCGACTTGGGCAGGACGAGGTCGGCGATGTGGCGCTTGCCGGCCACGACCTCTTCCACCCGCTCGTCGACGGTGCCGGGGCACACCAGGCGGTGCGACACGACGGTGCGGGTCTGGCCGATGCGCCACGCCCGGTCACGGGCCTGGTCCTCGACCGCCGGGTTCCACCACCGGTCGTACAGCACCACGTGGCTGGCGGCCGTGAGGTTGAGGCCGGTGCCCCCGGCCTTGAGCGAGAGCACCAGCGCCCCGGGGCCCTCGCCGTTCTGGAACTCGGAGATGAGCTTGTCGCGAGCGCCCCGCGCGAGGCCGCCGTGGTAGCAGGCGATGGGCACGCCGGTGACCTCGGTGAGGTGGTCGGCGAGGCGCTTGCCCCATTCCGCGAAGTGGGTGAACACGAGGATGCGCTCGTTGGCCTCGAACACGGCCTCGACGATCTCCTCGAGGCGCGTGAGCTTGCCCGAGCGACCGGCGAGCGGCCGGCCGTCGTCCTGGTAGGCCGCCGGATGGTTGCAGATCTGCTTGAGGGCGGTGATCGCCGCCAGGATCGCGCCCTGGCGGGGCTCGCCGCTCTCGTCGGTGGTGCCCTGCACCAGGCCGTCGACGACGGCCTGGTACAGGCCGATCTGCTCGGTGGTCATGCTGCAGTGGTCGAGCTCGTCGATGCGGTCGGGCAGCTCGGCGGCGACCTCGGGCTCGGACTTGGTGCGGCGGAACACGACCAGGCCGTTGAGTGCCCGCAGGGCCGCCTCGCCCTCACCCGACAGCTGGGCGATGAACGCCGGGCGGGCGCCCATCAGCCCCGGGTTGACGAAGTCGAGCAGCGCCCACAGGTCGCCGAGGCCGTTCTCGATGGGCGTGCCGGTGAGCGCGAGCCGGGTGCGGGCCGACAGCCGCCGCAGCTGCTGGGCGGTCTCGTTGGCCGGGTTCTTGATGGCCTGGGCCTCGTCGAGCACGACCCGGTCCCAGGTGTGCTGGGTGAGCGCCTCGATGTCGCGGACCGCCGTGCCGTAGGTGGTGAGCACGATGTCGGCACCGGCCACCTCGGCCTCGAGCTCGGCGGCCGTGGCGCGGGCCGCGCCGTGGTGGACGACCACCCGCAGGTCGGGAGTGAACCGGGCGGCCTCGGCGGCCCAGTTGCCCACGACCGCCGGCGGGGCGATGACCAGGGCCGTTCCCTCGCCGGCGGTGCGGCCGATGTGGGCGAGCACCGTCGGCGTCTTGCCGAGCCCCATGTCGAGCGCCAGGCAGCCGCCCAGCTCGACGGCATCGAGGAAGCCCAGCCAGGCGAGAGCTTCGGCCTGGTAGCTGCGGAGCTGGCCGACGAAGCCGTCGGGGCTCGTCACCGGCTCGGTGGGCACCTCCTGCGCCCGCTGCAGCAGGTCGGTGGCCCAGCCGGCGCCCTCGACGGACACGCCGCCTGCCAGGGTCGTGCCCTCGAGGCCGACCGCGTGGCGCAGGATCTCGGCACCCGTGAGCTGGGTCGTGGCCGAGCGCTCGGCGAGCGCGGCCGCGGCCTCCTTCAGGTCGGCGCGGTCGAGCTCGACCCACTTGCCCCGCGAGCGCACGAGCGGGCGGGCCTCGATGGCGAGGCGGGCGACCTCGGCCGCGGTGAGCTCGACGTCGTCGAACACGGCCGACCAGCGCACGTCGCTGAGCTGGTGGGCGCCGACCATCGTGTCGCCCGCCGGTTCGGTGAACAGCCGCAGCGACGGCGACGGCCGGCGACGCGACAGGGCGGGCACGCGGACCTCGAACCCCGCGGCCTCGAGCGTCGCGCCCGTGACCGTCATGAGCTCCCAGGCTTCCTCCTGGTTGAGATACACCTGGCCCCGACGCTGGCCGCCGGCCCGGAACAGCACCGGGAGGATGCGCTCGAGGCGGGCCATCTCGTCGGCCAGTGGCTTGGTCGACTTGCTGTCGGTGAGCGCCAGCTCGATGGGCAGCAGGCCGCCCTCGGCCCCCCGCCCCAGCACCTGCAGGAACCAGGCGTCGCCGGAGTCGGGCGGGTCGAGCTGCACCACCAGGCGCGAACGGCCGGCGCCGGTCACCGGCTTGGCCCAGCGGTCGAGCCGCTTGGACACCTCGGCGCCGGCGGCGACCGGGGCGACGAACGACGAGCCGTCGAGCCGGGTGACCACGGCCTCGGCCACGTCGGTGACGGTGCGCACCACGGGCGGCGGCGCCGACAGCTCGAGGCGGCCGGCGGCGTCGGACACGATGGCGTCGACGACGGCCCGCAGCACCTCGACGGTGACGCCCTTGCCGTCGGCCCGGTTGAGGGCGACGACCGGGCCGGGCATGGCGGTGGCCAGCTCCTCGATGTCGCGCCGGTCGAGGTCGGCCGGGATCCAGCGCACGTTCAGGTCGAGCGTCCGGCCGTCCGAGCGCCGGTTCGTGCGCACAGCGGGCACGACCGCGCCGCGGGCGACCAGGCGCACCGCGGCGACGGCGACCCGGCCGAGCCAGGTGACGCTCGAACCGACCCCGTCGCCGCCGAGCCCGCCGCCCACGGCCACGAGCCAGCCGAGCGCGTCGGCCACCGGGATGGACAGCGCCGCGGCACGCCCGCCGATGGGCAGGGGGACCCCCCGGTGCTGGTTCCAGCCCACGGCCGGGCCACCGAGGGCCTCGAGCCGGTCGGAGAGCTCGTCGTGGTCGGCCGGCGGGGTGTCCGGGCCGGCCGCCCACACCACGATCTCGCCCGCCGACCACGAGGCCTGCAGGCGCACCTCGCCGACCGGGTCGGGCGCCACCAGCACGGCGGCCGACGGGTCGGCGGCGCCGGTCAGCCGGTCGTACGCGACCTCGAGCCGGTCGAGCTCGGACTCGAGGTCGGCGATGACCTGGGCGGGCCCGCCCTGCTCGACGACGGCATCGAGGTTGTCCTCGGCGTCGTCGAGCAGGCGCTCGAGCGTGCGGCGCCACGCGGGCGCGTCCGACTCGAGCAGTGCCAGCTGCTCGGTTGTGGCGATGCCGTCGACCGCTGCCCACGCAGCGGCCTCCATGGCTCTGGTGGCCTCATCCATACGTTGTTCGACGGTTCCTCGCGCCGCGCCCCGGCATCCTCGTGAACCCCGGGGAGAATGTTGCGTCCGACTCTGGCTTCCTCGGAACAGACCGGACCAGGCTGCCCCCACCGCGCGAACGCGGGACTCCAGACGTGTCCAAGCATAGGCCCCGCGCGGCCGAGAGGCACGGACCTGGCTCGTCCCGCTGTGAGCCGGTGGGACGGCGAGCGCCTCGGAGTCTGCTGGGCACCTGGTCTCGCGGGTGCTGGTGGCGGCGGTTGTTTCACCTTGTTCCGATTGCCGCGGGCGCCCCTTTCGGAACAAGGTGAAACACGGCTGTGGCCGGGTGCGATGGTGGCCTGGCGGACACCCCTCGGGCGCCTCACCGCACCTGTTGTCGGGACGAGGAGGCGGTCTTCTCGTCGCCGTGGACGACCACGGACCCCGACGACCTCGGGGCCACTCTCGCTGCCGTGGGACGCGACGTCGGGCTTCTGCCCGCATTGCCGGTGGACCGCATCGGCAACCGCCTGCCGAGCATCTGGGCGGACGGGGAGGCCCTCGCAATGGGATTCGAGAGCGAGGGCACCGTCGAGCTCTGGGCCGGGGCCGAGACTGTCGAGGCGTTCGAGCGGGACAGGGAGGGACGGTGGCGGACCGTCCGGAGCCCCGTGGTGGAGGTGATGGGATTCG
>JAFGPU010000223.1 GCA_016936035.1 Acidimicrobiales bacterium | reverse complement strand
GTCGGGCACGCCTCGACGCACAGGTCGCAGTGGATGCACCGCAGGTAGTTGATCTCGTAGATGTAGCCGTAGCGCTCACCCGGCGACACGGGGTCGTCCGGCGGGTTGTCGGCGCCGCGCACGTAGATGCACCGGGCCGGGCACACCCCGGCGCACAGCTCGCAACCGATGCACTTCTCCATGCCGTCCTCGTAGCGGTTGAGGACGTGGCGACCGTGGAGGCGGACGGGCTTGACCCGCTTGCCGCCGTCCTTCTCGTCGCTGTGCTTGGAGTAGTCGCGGGTCAGGCGCTCCTCGAACAACTTGCGGAACGTGACCCGGAACCCGTCGAGGTAGCCCATCAGACCAGCACCTCTTCCTCGGCGTCTTCGGCGGCGGCGAGCAGCCGTCGGCGGCGGGCGACCTCGACGGCGGCGGTCAGGCCTGCCCACGCGACCACCAGGACCACGAGCGACACGGCCACCACCACGACCATGTTCCAGCCCTCGTCGCGGCCGACGTTGATGGCGCCGAGCAGCAGCAGCCACCCGAACCCCAGCGGGATGAGGACCTTCCAGCCGATGCTCATGAGCTGGTCGTAGCGGAACCGGGGCAAGGTCGACCGGATCCACACGAAGACGAACAGGAACACGAACAGCTTGAGCGTGAACCAGATGATGCCGGACAGCCACCCCGGGCCGAACCACAGGGGACCGGCGGGACCGCCGAAGAACAGCGTGACGATGATGGCCGACATCGTGATCGTGTTCATGAACTCGGCCAGGTAGAACAGCGCGAAGCGGAACGAGGAGTACTCGGTGTGGAAGCCGCCGACCAGCTCCTGCTCGGCCTCGACCAGGTCGAAGGGCGGGCGGTTCAGCTCGGCGGTGGCCGCGATGAGGAAGATCACGAACGGGACGAGGCCGGTGGCGATGAGGTTCCACCGGGGCAGTCCGAACGAGCCCAGCACCTCGTAGCCGCTGCCGGACTGGGCCACCACGATGTCGTGCGTCGACAGCGATCCCGACAGCAGCACGACGGCCACCACGGCCAGGCCCAGCGCCGCCTCGTAGCTGACCATCTGGGCCGTGCCGCGCACGGCGCCGAGCAGGGGCCACTTCGAGCCGGAGGCCCACCCGGCGAGCATCACGCCGTACACGGCGACGGACGACATCGCCAGGACGAGCAGCACACCGATGGGCGGGTCGGCCAGCTGCACGAAGGTGTCGTGGCCGAACAGGTGGATGGCGCCGAACTTCTCGCCGTCGAAGCCGCCGCCGATCGGGACGACCGCGAAGGTCACGAACGCCGGCACCGCGGACAGGAACGGGGCGAGGATGAACACCCGACGGTCGGCCTTGTCGGGGATCAGGTCCTCCTTCATGATCAGCTTCAGGCCGTCGGCCAGGGTCTGGAACAACCCCCACGGACCCGCCTTGTTGGGGCCGACGCGGTTCTGGAAGTCGGAGATCAGCTTCCGCTCGAACCAGATCATGAAGATGACCGAGACGAGCAGCAGCCCGAAGGCCACCAGCGTCTTCAGCAGGACGATGAGGACCTCCGCCAGGCCGATGTCGCCGACCAGCAGCGGATCGAGGGCGATGATCGGTGCCAGGCTCATGGGCGCTCCACCCGCACGTCGGTGACCGGGGCGTTGCCGTCGATCAGCACGTTGGCCCGTCCGCCCGCCCGGTTGGCGTGCAGGTGGGCGATGCCGCGGGGCACGCCCGCGTCGGACACGGTGGGCACCGTCACGCTGCCCCGGTTCGAGGTGATGCGCACGTCGTCGCCGGTGGCGACGCCCAGGCGGTCGAAGTCGTGGGGGTTGAGCTGCAGCGTGGCCGGCTCGGCCAGGTCGGCCAGCGACGGCGAGCTGCGCACCAGCGTGCCCCGGTCGTAGAGCTTGCGGGTGACGACCAGCCGCAGCGAGTAGGCGTCGGCGGAGGGCGGCTCGATGATCGTCCACACCGGCAGCGGGACCCCCGCGGTGGGCGGCAGCAGGTGGGTGGGCTTCACCTCGGGCGACGCCCCCTCGGCGCTCTCGCCGGCCACCAGCGCTCGGTCGACGACGGCGTCCTGGGCAGCGTCGCCGGGAACCTGGTCCGGCGCCTGCTCGGTGTCGGCCTCACCGGTCGCCTCGGTGGTGCCGTCAGCGGTCGCCTCGCCCGATGCCTCGGTGGTGCCGTCGGCGCCGTTGCCCCGCCGGGTCGGCAGCATGACGACCACGCCGTCGCGCGACGCCGAGGTCGCCAGCACGTCGAGGTCGAGGCCGGAGAACACCGGGGCCACGGCCTCGATCTCCTCGGCGATGGTCCGGGCCGACTCGACGCCGAGGTCGTAGCCCAGGCGGTCGGCGAGCTCGGCGGCGATCGACCAGTCGGTCTGGGCGGTGCCCGGTGCGGTGACCTTCTGGGCGAGGGTGCTGACGCGGCCCTCGAGGTTGGTGGTGGAGCCGTCGACCTCCGCGAAGCCCGCGACCGGCAGCACGACGTCGGCCTGCTTGACCGACTCGGTGAGGAACTGGTCGAGGGCGATGACCGTCCGCG
>JAFGPU010000222.1 GCA_016936035.1 Acidimicrobiales bacterium | reverse complement strand
CGAGTCGCGGGGGGTGGCAGCGACCGCCGTCGACGCCGTCGACGACGCGGTCGCCACGGCGTGGCGCGACGCCGAGGCGGCCGGCGAAGGCGACTTGGTCATGGTGACCGGCTCGCTCTACACGGTCGGCGCAGCCCGCACGGCCTGCCGCCGCCTGGGCCTCGTCACCTGAGCCACGCCCCCGGGCCAGCGACATGCGGCCCCGCGTGATTTCGCCGGGATGCGGGGGTGCCCCTACCCTCTCGCCACTGTGAAGAACCGCACCTTCGTCATGTGCAAGCCCGACGCCGTCGAGCGCGGCCTGGTCGGCGAGGTCGTCGCCCGCCTCGAGCGCAAGGGGCTCACCCTCGTCGCCGCCGACCTGCGCACCGTCGACCGCGAGCTGGCCGAGAAGCACTACGACGAGCACCGTGACAAGCCCTTCTTCGGTGAGCTGGTCGACTTCGTCACCCGGTCGCCGGTGTTCCCAATGGTGGTCGAGGGTCCGGACGAGAACACGTGGCTGCTCGTGCGCAAGCTCGTGGGGGCCACGAAGGTGACCGACGCGGAGCCCGGAACCATCCGCGGCGACTTCGCCACGATCACCACCGAGAACCTGGTCCACGCGAGCGACGGCCACGACTCGGCCGCCCGCGAGATCGGGCTCTGGTTCCCCGACCTGGGCTGATCCCCGCCAGTCGGCCCTGAGCGGCCGCGTTCGACGAGGTCAGGTCAAGACCTGGGCGGATCGCGCATTGGAGCGGTGGCGGACGGTTAATCTACGGCAAGCCTCCACACCCCAGGCGGAGGGCGCCACCGCATGCCCGACAACATCTTCTCCTCCCTGACGGGTCGGGACATGGCCGTAGACCTCGGCACTGCCAACACCGTCATCTATGTGCGCGGCAAGGGCATCGTCCTCAACGAGCCCTCCGTCATCGCCGTCAACGTGCGCGACGGCCGGCCGGTCGCGGTCGGCGTCGAGGCCAAGCGCATGATCGGTCGCACCCCCAGCCACATCGAGGCCGTCCGGCCGCTGAAGGACGGCGTCATCGCGGACTTCGAGATCTGCGAGAAGATGCTCAGCTACTTCATCCGCAAGGCGCACAACCGCCGGTGGGGCAAGCCGCGCATGGTCATCTGCGTGCCCTCGGGCATCACCGGCGTCGAGCAGCGGGCGGTGCAGGAGGCCGCCGAGTACGCGGGCGCCCGCAAGCCCGCCTACATCATCGAGGAGCCCATGGCGGCGGCCATCGGGGCGGGCCTGCCCGTGCAGGAGCCGACCGGCAACATGATCGTCGACGTCGGTGGCGGCACCACCGAGGTGGCGGTCATCTCGCTCGGTGGCATCGTCACCAGCCAGTCGGTGCGCGTGGCGGGCGACGAGCTGGACGAGTCGATCGTCACCTTCGTCAAGAAGGAGTACGGCCTCGCCATCGGCCACCGCACCGCCGAAGAGGTCAAGATCGCCCTCGGGTCGGCGTGGCCGCTGCTCGAGGAGCTCCACGCCGAGATCCGAGGTCGCGACCTGATGACCGGCCTGCCCAAGACGATCGTGACCACCACCGACGAGGTGCGCGAGGCGATGGAGGAGCCCCTGTCGGCCATCGTCGACACCGTGAAGGTGACCCTCGACAAGACCCCACCCGAGCTGGCGGCCGACATCATGGACAAGGGCATCTGCCTGGCCGGCGGCGGAGCGCTGCTCAACGGGCTCGACGCCCGCCTCCACAACGAGACCGGCATGCCCATCGTGGTGGCACCGAACCCGTTGCACGCCGTGGCCGTCGGCTCGGGGCAGTCGCTGGAAGAGTTCGACGCGCTCAAGAGCGTGCTGTTCTCGTCGACCGGTTATTGATGGCGCTGTCCTCGCCCACCGGTTCCCGCACGCGCATGGTCGTGCTGGTGATGGCCTCGGTGACCCTCGTGGTGATGGGCCTGCGCGATGTGCCCGTGGTCCGCGACGTGCGCGAGGGCGCCGCTGCTGTGGTCAGTCCCGTCGAAGGCGCGATCAGCGCCGTCACCAGCCCCGTCCGCAACGCCTGGCACGGCATCACCGACTACGACGAGCTCAAGGACGAGAACGCCCGGTTGCGCTCCGAGCTGGCCGAGGTCGACGCGGCGAGCATCGGCCAGACCGACGCCGAGCGCCAGCTCGCCGACCTGTCGGCCTCGCTCGACCTTCCGTACGCCGCGGACGTGCCCCAGGTGACCGCCCGGGTCGTGTCGGGTCCCCGGTCGAACTTCTCGCACACCCTCGAGATCGACAAGGGCAGCGACGCCGGCCTGGCCGAGGGCCAGCCCGTCGTCACCGGCGGCGGTCTCGTGGGCCGGCTCAGCCAGGTCACCGGCAGCACGGCCCGGGTCGAGCTGATCACCGACCCGGAGTTCCGGGTCGGGGTGCGCCTGGCCGACACGGGCGACCTCGGCACGGCGCGCGGGCAGGGCGGCGACGAGCCGCTGGCCGTCGACTCGTCGATGAGCCCGCAGGCCGAGGTCGACGAGGGCGCCGGCGTCGTGACCAGCGGTGTCGACCGCAGCGCCTTCCCCCCGGGCGTTCCCGTGGGCACCGTGGCCTCGACCCGCGAGGGGTCGGGCGGGCTGGCCCTCGAGCTGGTGCTCGACCCGTTGGTCGACGTCGATCAGCTGTCGTACGTGACCGTCCTCCAGTGGCAGCCGGGATGACGCCCATGAGCACCCACGCCCGCACCAGGCCGACCGGCGCCCGAGTCGCAGGGGTGCACCGGTGAACGGCCACCGCTGGGTTCCCGCCCGTGCCGTGGTGGTGGTGCTGGTCGCCCTGATCCTGCAGATCTCCCTCGTGTCCGACCTGCGCGTCGCCGGAGCGGTCGGCGACGTGCTGTTGGTGGTGGTGGTCGCCGGCGGCCTGACCGGCGGCGTCGATCGGGGAGCCACATACGGCTTCGCGGCGGGCCTCGCCTACGACCTCGTGGTCGACAGCCCGTTCGGGCTGACCGCCCTCACCTACGCGCTGGTCGGCTACGCCGTCGGCCTGGCCGGGGCCGCGCTGCTGCGCACGAGCGGCTGGTGGCCGGTGCTCATCGCGGCGCTCGCCGGCATGGCCCAGGCGACGCTGTTCACGTCGTTCGGCAACCTGATCGGCGTGGCCTACCCCTTCGGTGACGTTCCCACCATCGCGTCGACGATGGCCGTCTGGGCTGCGCTCCTGGTGACACCGGCGCTGCGGGTGCTCTGGTGGGTGCACGGCCACAGCGAGCCCGACCGTGTCGAGGTGCTGCTCCGATGAGCGCCGGCGAGCGTCGCCAGATCCCGCGACTGCGGCTGTCGATCGTGGCCATGGTGGCCGTCGCCCTGTTCGCCGCGCTGTTCGCGCGGCTCTACGACCTGCAGGTCGTCGGCGCCGACGACTACCAGGTCCAGGCCGAGGCCAACCGGGTGCGCACGGTGCACCTGCCCGCGCCCCGCGGCCGCATCCTCGACCGCAACGGCAAGGTGATCGTCGACAACCGCGTGGCGGTGGTGGTGGCGATCGACCGCAGCGTGCTCGACGAGCTGCCGAACGACCGCCGGGCCGAGGTGCTCGGGGCGGTCGCGCTGGAGCTCACCGCGGCGGGCCATCCAGTCACCGTCGACGAGATCGAGACCCGGCTGGAGGACCACCGCTACAGCCGCTACGCCCCCGTGCCCATCGCGGTCGACGTGCCCGAGGAGCTCAAGATCTTCTTCGACGAGCGGTCCGACGACTTCCCCTCGGTGGTCGCCGAGCGCACGGCGCTCCGCTCGTACCCCTACGGCCCCCTCGCGGCGCACATCCTCGGCTACGTCGGCAAGATCAACGACGACGAGCTCGAGCAGGTCGCGGACGAGCGCGACAAGCCGTACGCGCTCAACGACGAGATCGGCAAGAGCGGCGTCGAGCAGACCTTCGAGCCGTGGCTGCGCGGCACCCCGGGGGTCCGCCGCATCGAGGTCGACGCCCAGGGCGACCCGGTGCGGGTCATCAGCGAGCGCCTGCCCCAGGCCGG
>JAFGPU010000221.1 GCA_016936035.1 Acidimicrobiales bacterium | reverse complement strand
TCGGGCACGCCGTAGCTGCCGTCGGACGGCACCGCCATCGACACCCAGTCGCCCTCGGGGGTGCCGAGGGCCCACGACCGCATGTGGCCGATCGCCGCGTTGGCGGCGGATGCCGCCGACGACGACCCGCGGGCCTTGATGACCGCGGCGCCCCGCTGCTGCACGGTGGGGATGAACTCGCTCTCGAGCCACGCCTGGTCGCCGCCCGCGGCCGCGAACGCCGGCTTGCCGCCGACCTCGGCGTGGAAGACGTCCGGGTACTGCGTCGCCGAGTGGTTGCCCCAGATGGTCATCCTGGTGACGTCGCTGACGGAGGTGCCCGCCTTCGCGGCCAGCTGGGCGATGGCCCGGTTGTGGTCGAGGCGGGTCATGGCCGTGAACTGCTTGTCGGGCGTGCCGGGTGCGTTGTTCATGGCGATGAGCGCGTTGGTGTTGGCCGGGTTGCCGACCACCAGCACCTTGACGTCGTCGGCCGCCGACTCCGAGATGGCCTTGCCCTGGGCGGTGAAGATGGCGCCGTTCGCCGACAGCAGGTCGGAGCGCTCCATGCCCTCCTTGCGGGGCATGGCCCCGACGAGCAGGGCGTAGTCGGCGCCCTCGAACGCCCGGTCGGCGTCGTCGGTGCACACCACATCGGCCAGCAGGGGGAAGGCGCAGTCGTCGAGCTCCATGCGGACGCCCTCGAGCGCACCGACGGCCTGGGGGATCTCGAGCAGCTGGAGGACGACCGGCTGGTCGTCGCCGAGCATCTGCCCGCTCGCGATGCGGAACAGCAGGGCATAGCCGATCTGGCCGGCAGCACCGGTGACAGCGACGCGAACGGGATCGGTCATGGCGTGAAGCTCCTGCGATCGAGGGACGAACGCCCCGGAGGGCGACCGTCAGCCGACACTAGTTGTGGGGCTGACCAGCACCCAAAGGCCTGTCCCGGGTCGGGTGACCGACCGGTCGACGCCCGTGCCGGCGATGAGCCCGGCGGGCACGCGACGGGCCCGGGCCGCCGCGACCCGGGCCCGCCGTCGTGCCGGGATGGCCGGTCGATCAGTCGCGCACGAGCGTGCCGACAGCGGTGCGGCTGCCGACCGGCGTCACCTCGTCAACAGGCTGCTCGGTGGATGTGACGACGATCCGATCCGCGCCGACGGTGACGTCGACGTTCCAGATCGCGTCCCCACCGGCGACGTCGGCCACGGGCGTGGCGGTCCACTCGACCAGGTCGCCGGAGACCACCAGGACCGGATCGCCATGGGACGGGCGCGCCACCAGCACGACGCCGAGCGGCCCGGACTCGATCGAGCTGATGTAGGAGTCCGCGGCGATGCCGGCCGCGGTCAGGTCCACCGGTTGCCAGGTGGAGCCTGCGTCGGTCGACACGAGGACCCGGGTCGCCCCGCCTTCCATCGCCAACGGGGGCCGCTCCTCGAGCGCCACGAGCGCCGAGCCGAAGCTGTGCACGTCGTAGAAGGGGTCCATGAGGCTCTCGTCGGGCTCGGGCTCCGGGAGGGGCAGCGGCACCCACGACGCGCCGTCGTCGGAGATCGACACCGAGGCGCCGACGTCGTAGCCCGTGACGACGAACTTGCCGCCGGCCGCCCCGAGCACCGACGCGTCGTCGGGGAGGCCGGTGGCCTCGACGGGCTCCCAGCCGGCGCCCGTGTTGCGCAGCACCTGGTGGACGACGAGATCCTCGGGGCCGCTGACGCCCAGCTCGGCCCAGGTCAGGGTGCGTGTCCCCGCCGGGAGGCCACCCTCCATCGCGGGCGGCCCGTCCTCGGGCGGGACCGAGGGGATGATCACCACCCCGTCCTCGCCGACCTCGCCGAGCCCGTGGTCACCCAGCTCGGGGAACGAGGCCGCGAGGTCCAGGCGGTAGAAGGTGGTCACCAGGGCGATCGTCGTGTCGCCCACGGTCTCGACCGACAGGGACTGGCTCCGTTCCCAGGCGAGATCCGACGGCGGGTCCGGCGGCGGCACGTCCTCGGACGCCCAGGTGTCGCCACCGTCGGTCGATGCCGACAGTTGCGCCACCGAGTCGTCGCCGCCGGCGTCCGGGCCGGTGCTGACGGCGTACAGCGCATCGCCGTTGGCGGCCACGTCGAGGGCGAACGGTCGCCCACTGCTCTCCAGGTCGACCGACCGCCAGACACCGTCGTCGTCCAGACGGTAGAGCGCGGCAGAGGCGCCGTCGGCGTCGCTCCGGACGAAGCCGGGCCCGGTCGCCAGGGCGTACACGGTGCCGTCCTCGGCCTGGAACGACGACAGCGGCCGGTAGAGGCCGTCGCCGGTGGCGTGCCAGTCGAACGTGAGCGGGCCGGTGGCGGGCAGGGCCTCGCTGATGCCTGCGACCACGTCGGGCTCGCGCTCGCCGTCGTCGCCGTCGAGCGCGGGGACGACCCCGGCGGCCAGCGCGACGACGGCGATCACCGCGCCGGCGCCGGCTGCGGCCTGCCGGCGGCGACGGCGGGAACGGGCGCCGGCCACCGCCCGTTCCGGGTCGCGGGCGGGAAGGCGGATGGCTTCGGCCTGCCGGTGGATGTGGGCGCGGAGTCGATCTTCGAAGGTCATGGCGGTCACCTCTCAGGGCCGAGGGCGTCGTTGAGCGAGCGGAGTGCCCGGTGCTGGCGCGTGCGCACGGTCGCGGGGCGGATGCCGAGGGCCGTGGCCGTGTCGTCGACCGACCAGTCGAGGAGAAGGCGGCACACCACGACGCTGCGTTGGGCGATGGGCAGGGACAGGAGCGCGGCGCGCACCGCAGGGTCGCCGACCGGGGGGAGGTCGACGTCGGTCCGTGCGGCGGCGGGGGGCCGGCGGGCCAGCCGCCGCCGGTACGACCGGGCCCAGTTGAGGCCGACCCGGTACACCCAGGCGCCGGGGTTGTCGTACGACGACAGCCTCTTCCAGCGCGCGTAGGCACGGGCCATCGCCTCGTCGGTGGCCTCGATCGCCAGGTCGCGATCGCCGAGGGCCACACCCAGCGCCCGGGCGACCCCGGGCCAGGCGTCGCGGTAGAACGCGGCGAATCCGTCCTCGCCCCCGCCGTGGAGGCCGTCCGGGCTCGGACCGGTGCCATCGACCCCGGCGATGCTGACGAGGCTCCTGTCGGCACCGGCCGCTCGGGTGTCCCCGGCGCCGGGTAGGCCACCCTGCGGGGGCTCCGGACCCGGGTCTGCCCCCGAGGTGGGCGAGCCCGCACGGGAGCCCGGCGGCGGAGCGGCCCCGGGCGGGTACGCGGCGGACCGGCCCGCAGGCCGGCGGCGCGCGACCGACGACGAGGGCGTCGAGGCGGCAGGTGTTCGCATCGCCGAGTACACCCCTGGGACCGCTCCGGCGTTCCCGACATCGTCGGCGTGGCCCGCTGCGCGTCCGCCCCGACGGCCGCCGCCACCGTCTGCGCCGCGCTCGCCGCCCACGGTCCCGCCGGTCATCCGGATGTCTCTTCGTCCAGGGCCCGCAACGCCGACCGAGCGCCGGCATCGTCGGGGTCGAGGGCGACGGCCCGAGCGAGTGCGGCCCGGGCCGCGGCCAGGTCGCCGCGCGCCGCCGACGCGAGGCCGAGGGCGCGGTGGGCCCCGGGCGACGACGGGTCGTCGGCGACGAGGGCACGGGCCGACGCATCGGCGGACGCCACGTCTGCCTCGAGGCCGCTCCGCTGTGCCCGTTCCACCAACAGGGCCGTGTGGAGGTGGCGCAGGGCGGGATCGTCGGGCAACCGGCTCAGCGCCTCCTCGACCCGGTCGAGACCGTTGTCGAGCGCGGGGAGGCCCTCGGGTGTGGCGGCGATGCGCACGGCCAGGTACCAGGCGTCGACGTCGTCGGGGCGGACGGCCACCGCACGGTCGGCCTCCGCCAGCGCCGTGCCGAGGTCGCCCCGCGCCCGCGCATCATCTGCGCGGGCCAGCGAGCGGTCCGCGACGACGCCCACGAGGCCCCCGGTGCCGAGCACGACAGCGACGGCGCCTGCGAGCACCGAGGGCAGCCACGACAGGCGGCTGCCCCGCACGCCGGGCGCCGCGGTGGCGTCGCGTTCCCTCGCGGCATCACCTCCGTCGGATCCCACCCGGCCGGCGGGCCGGGCGGACGGGGCGGCCACGACCACGCCGGCCAGCAGCCAGGCCAGCGGATCGACCTCTGCGATCGGGAAGCCGACGAGCTGCTGCACGCCCCAGGCGAGCACCCCCACGGCCGCGCCGACCAGCACCGGGTCCGGTGCACGGCCGATCACGCGGGCGCAGCGGACGACCACGACCCCGGCCAGCGCGACGTACAGCAGCGCCGCCGGCACGCCGGCGGTGGCGGCCACGTCGAGCGGTGCGCTGTGGGCACGGTCGACCACCTCGTCTCGGCCGTGCCGCCGGGTGTAGTCGTCGTCGATGCGGGCGGGCGCGGCGATGCGGTAGCCCTCGGGCCCGACGCCGGTGATCGGGTGGTCGGCGACGACCCTGACGGCGACACGCCACTCGTCCACGCGACCGATGCCTCCGGCGGCGTCACGGTCGGCCAGATCGGCGAGCCGGGGCCCGGCCGCCACCAGCACGACGCCCAGCACGGCCGCCGCCGTGACGGCGGTCGCGACGCCCCGACCCCGCGGGCGACGACCCGCGGTCCCGCGCTCGACGTCCCCCCGCACCGACCAGCGGCACCAGCGGGACCAGCGCGACCGGTGGCGGGCGGCCAGGAGGACAGTCGCCACCAGGCCGCCCAGCCAGGCGCCGCGGGTCTGGCTGGCGGCGAGCGCGAGGACCGCGCCGGCGCACCCCGCGGCGCCGACCAGCCGCCACGCCCGCCGCTCGGTGCGATCGGCGGCGACGCCCGCCGCGACCGGCCCCACCAGCAGAGCCGCCACCGCCAGGTACAGCGGCTGTCCGAGCAGGCCGCCCACCCGGCCGCCGGCGAAGCGGGTGCCGAACGGGTCCCAGCCGGCGAGGTCGGCGAGCGTGGCCGCACCCGTGAGCGCGGCCGCGCCGGCGACGGTCCGTCCGAATCGCCGGCGCGGGAGCCGGCCGCCGAGACCCGTTCCCGCCAGCAACGCCAGTGCGCAGACGACCCACCCCGCGAGACCGAAGTGCCGGCGGGAATGGCCGACGAGGGCCGTGAGCGGGTCGTGCGCCGTGGCCGTCGCCAGAGCGACCCAGGCCAGCAGGGCGGCGCCCGGCAGCGCGACGGCACGCCCGGGCCGCCACGGGACGGCTGCGGCCACGACCGCGGTCGCCACGCCGACGACCGTCCACCGGAGCGTCGTGTAGGGGCGGAGCCCGGCGGGGTCGACAGCCGCCACCACCCCGGCGACCAGCACGGCGACGGCCGCCCCGACCACCGTGGCCCTTCCCGCCCCGGTCCGAAGGCCGTGGTGCGGCGGGCCGTCGGCAGGAACGGTCGGCGCGGCGTGCTCGGGAACGGTCTGCATCAGCGGGTACACCTCGCAGGGGCGCCCCACGTTCCCACGACCTCGCGCCGCGACGACGGAGCGACCCTCCGGGTGGCCGTCAGCCGACACGCCCTTGGTGGCCTCGGACAGCGCCGGGGAGTCGACACGACCGGCCGGGCGACTCGCTGCAACGCGGGGCCGGTGCCGGACATGATCACGACGATGCCCCGTCGTGATCCCTCGCCGCGCCGCCGCGCCGCACCGGACGCATCGCGGCAGGCGCGCCTGGTCGAGCTGTTCGAGGCCCACCACACGGCGGTCCTCGGCTACGTGAGCCGGCGGGCCGGATCGGCCGATCGCGCCGCGGACGTGTTCTCGGAGGTGTTCCTGACGGCCTGGCGACGGCTCGACGACGTGCCGCTCGGCGACGAGGCCCGCCTGTGGCTGTTCGGTGTCGCCCGCCGCACGTTGGCCAACGCGCGGCGGGCCGCCCGGCGGCGCGGCGCCCTGGTCGACCGGCTCGCCGCCAGCCTGCCGCCGTCGGCCTTCGTCACCCTGCCGGAGGAGCCCGCCTCGACGGGTCGCATCCGGGCCGCCATCGACCGCCTCGACCCCGCCGACGCCGAGCTCGTGCGCCTCGTCGCGTGGGAGGGCCTCGCCCCGCGCGAGGCGGGGGCCGTGGTGGGCCTGGGGCCCGACCTGGCCCGGGTGCGCCTGCACCGGGCGCGTGCCCGGCTGCGGGCCTGGCTGGCCGACGACGACAGCGGGCACCGTGACGCCTGCGCGCCCGGGGCCACCCCGGTGCAACGCGGGCGCCGTGACGGACATGGAGCACAGCAGCGGGCGCCCGCCCGCCCGGTCGAGAAGGAGGTCAGGTGATGCACCCCGACGGCGACAGGACCCTCGACGAGCTGCTGGCGGCCGCCGCGCCCGTCACCGACCGCGACCTCGACCGCCCCGAGGTGCGCGCCGCGGCGCGTGCCGTCATCGAGGAGCTGCCCATGCCCAGCCACCCGACCGCACCGCCTGCCACGGCCGGCGATCGCCCGCCGCTCGACACCGGTCACGCCGGGGGCGCCGATGCGGGCGCGCCCCACGACCTGGTCGTGGGGACGCCCGCCCGCGAGCCCCGGCGCCGCCGCGGCCGAATGACCGTGGCCGCCGCTGCGGCCGCACTGGCCCTCGCGCTGGTCTCCGCCGCCGTGGTGCGCGGGGGCGACGACGGCGGCGAGCCGACCGCCACCGGCTCCGTGGCTGCGCCGGGCCAGTCTGAGGAGGTGCCCGACACGCCGTGCGGATGGGCGACGTCGTGGCTGGACGCCGACCTTCGCGGCGACCAGGAGGGGCGAGACCGGGCGGTCGCCGGGCTCGCCGAGTTCGCCGCTGCCCATGCGGAGGCCGACGACCCGTACGAGGCCGCTGCGGCCGAGGCGTACCGGGCGGCGATGTCGGCCGGCGACCGGCTCTGGGTCGAGGCCTGGCACCGCAAGAACTGCGGCCCCTGAGGCACCCCCGATCGTCGGTGCGGCGCCGACACGCGCCGAGGGAGCGCCACGCGGGCGCTCCCTCGGGACGCGGTGGGTACCCAGCCGCTAGAGCTGCATCGACTTGACCTCGAGGAACTCCTCGAAGCCGTAGGGGCCGTACTCGCGGCCGTAGCCGCTGTTCTTGTAGCCGCCGAACGGGGCGTTGGGGTTGAAGGCGCCGCCGTTGATCTCGATCTGGCCGGTGCGGATGCGGCGGGCGAACGCCTTGGCCCGCTCGGCGTCCGCGCTCCACACGCCGCCGGAGAGGCCGTAGGGCGAGTCGTTGGCGATGGCGGCCGCCTCGTCCTCGCCCTCGTAGGACAGGATCGACAGCACCGGGCCGAAGATCTCCTCCTGGGCGATGGTCATGTCGTTGCGCACGTCGGAGAACACCGTCGGTGTCACGAAGTAGCCGCCTTCGAGCCCCTCCGGGCGCTCGGGACCGCCGGTGACCACCTTGGCGCCCTCGTCGATGCCCTTCTGGATGTAGTTGGTCACGCGGTCGACCTGGGCCTGGCTGGCCAGGGGCCCGAGCATGGCGCCCTCGGCGAACGGGTCCTTGGGCTGGAACTTGGTCTCGACCTCGTCGGCGGCAATGCGCTCGGCATCGGCCACGCGGTCGGCGGGCACCAGCATGCGGGTCAGCGCCGTGCAGGTCTGCCCCGAGTTGATGTACGCCTTGCCGACCCCGTCGCGCACGGCCCGCTCGAAGCCCTCGTCGTCGAGGTCGTCGAGCAGCACGTTCGCCGACTTGCCACCCAGCTCGAGCGCGACCCGCTTGAGGGACTGCGCAGCCACCTCGGCGACCCGCTTGCCGGCGCGGGTCGACCCGGTGAACGACACCATGTCGACGTCCGGGTGGGCGGCGATGGCCTCGCCGACCTCGGGGCCGGTGCCGGGCACCAGGTTGAACACACCGGCGGGCAGGCCGGCGTCGTCGATGATCTCGGCGAGGATGAAGGCGTCGACGGGCGCCACCTCGCTGGGCTTGAGCACGACGGTGCACCCCGCGGCGATCGCGTAGGCGACCTTGGCGGCGATCTGGTGCAGCGGGTAGTTCCAGGGCGTGATGGCCCCGACCACGCCGACCGGCTCCTTGACCACCAGGCTGTTGCCGAGCTCGGACTCGTACTCGTAGCTCTCGGCGAGCTGCGCGGCGGTGTTGAACGAGTTGATGGGCAGGCCGGCCTGCACGATGCTGCTGAGCCACTTGGGCATGCCGGCCTCGCGGGTGATGACGGTGGCGATCTCGTCCATGCGGGCCGCGAGGCCCTCGCCCACCCGGGTCAGCGCCTTGGCCCGCTCCTCGGGCGTGGTCTGGGACCAGGTGGCGAACGCCGCTCGGGCGGCCTGGACGGCCTTGTCGACGTCCGCGGCGGTGCCCGACGGGATGGTGGCGATGACCTCGCCGTTGGTCGAGTCGAAGACGTCGATGGTGCCCGACCCGTCGGACGGCACCCAGGCCCCGTCGATGTAGATCTTGTCGTAGGTCGTCACAGATCTTCCCCTCGTGTGTCGGGCAGCGTCTCGCCGGCGCGATGTGCTACTGCACGTTAGACCCCAGCCTGACCAGCCGGTCAAGGGCCATCGGCCGGCGGCTGGGACCGAGCCGCTGCGGCCCGCTAGCGTCCCGCGCGTGTCCGAGACCGATCCCGCCGACGCGCCCGGCTCCGACGCGGGCCTCGACGCAGTGACCGTGACCATCGACGCGCCCCCCGAGCTCGTCTACGACATGGTCGCCGACATCACCCGCATGGGCGAGTGGAGCCCCGAGTGCTACTCGTGCCGCTGGGTGGGCCGCCGGCGCGAGCCGGTCGTCGGCGCCCGCTTCATCGGCTTCAACAAGCGGGGCTGGGCGCGGTGGTTCACCACCAACCAGGTCGAGCGGGCCGAGCGCGGCCGGTCGTTCGTGTTCCGTACGCGCGAGACCGGCGTGCGCTGGGGTTACGAGCTCGCGGGCGCCGGTGAGGGCACGCGCGTCACCGAGACGCGCGACATCGGCGACGCCCGCCAGTGGCTGATCAAGCTGTCGGGTCCGTTCGTCGGCGGTGTCGACACCCACGCCGACGAGCTGCGCGAGGGCATGCGCCAGACCCTCGACCGCCTCAAAGCCGCGGCCGAGGCCCGAGCCGACGAGTCCGACACCGGCGCCGACACCTGATCGGGCGGTCCGGTCCAGCCTCAGCCCGCGAGGCGCGCGAGCGCGGCCGCCGCGTACAGCGCCACCCCGGTGGCCAGCGCGGACTCGTCCACCACCATGCGGTTCGAGTGGTTGGGCGCCACGTCGCTGGCGGGTACGCCGGGTGGGCGGGTGCCGAGGAAGACCATGGCCCCGGGGACCCGCTCGAGGATGAAGGAGAAGTCCTCGGCGCCCATGACCGGCGAGGGCATGGCGAACGCCCTGTCCTCGCCGACCAGCCGGCGGGCGACGCCCAGCACCTCGTCCGCAGCGGCGCCGTCGTTGACGGTCACCGGGTAGCCGACGCCCAACTCGACCTCGGCGGTCATCTCGTGGGCGGCGGCCACGTGCTCGACGATGCGGCGCACGGCGGCGTGGGCCTCGTCCCGCACCCGGGGCGCCACGGTACGGATCGTCCCGTCGATGTGCGCCGTCTCCGGGATGACGTTCGAGGTGGTGCCGGCGCGGATGCGGCCCACCGTGATGACCGCCGGCGTGAAGGCGTCGACCCGCCGGGTGACCCAGGTCTGCAGGGCCTGGACGATCTCGCAGGCGACGGGGATCGGGTCGTTGGCGTGGTGGGGCATCGACGCGTGGCCGCCGCGGCCGCGCAACGTCACGTGCAGGTCGTCGGCCGACGCCATCAGCGGGCCCGGCCGGGTGGCGACCATGCCGGACGGGAACGACGGCGACTGGTGGACGGCGAACGCCCAGGACACCGCCTCGTGCCCGGTCGCGCCGTCTCCCCCGCCGTCTGCCCCGTCGCCGGACCCGTCGGACCCGTCGAGCAGGCCCTCGCGCAGCGCCACCGCCGCGCCGCCGTGGCCCTCCTCGCCGGGTTGGAAGAACAGGCGGACCCGGCCGGCCAGGTCGCCCCGACGGGCGGCCAGGACGTGGGCGGCCCCGACGAGCATGGCGGTGTGGACGTCGTGGCCGCAGGCGTGCATGGCGCCGTCGACCTCGGACGCGAACTCGAGGCCGGTGTCCTCGGGCATCGGGAGCGCGTCCATGTCGGCCCGCAGCAGCACGGTGGGCCCGGGTCGGGCGCCGTCGAGGTCGGCCACGATCGAGCTCAGCCGCCGGCCGGTGGTGATGCGCAGGGGCAGCCCCTTGAGCGCGTCGAGCACCCGGGCCTGGGTCTCGGGCAGGTCGAGCCCCAGCTCGGGGCGGCGGTGCAGGTCGCGTCGCAGCGCGACCACGTCGTCGAGCAGCGAGCCCGCCTCGGCGAGCAGGCCGTCCGCCCACGACCCGGTGCCGGTGGCACCGGGTCCGGCCACATCGTGCACGGCTCCGTCCGCAGTCATGGACGGCAGTCTGGCCGAACGGGACGGGGCCGGCCACGCACCCCGGTCAGCGGGTGGGGACCGTGACCGTGTCGCGCCCGGAGCGGAGCACCGATCCGGGGGTGGCACCGGTCGGGGTGCCGTCCTCCACGGTGGCCACGCCCGACACGTAGACGCGCACCACGCCTTCGGACCCGGCGGTCAGCCGCGCGCTGCCGCCGGGGAGGTCGTCGACCAACCGTGCGTTCTCGGCGCCCACCGTGGCCGGGTCGAAGACCACGAGGTCGGCGTGGTTGCCCTCGGCGATCGTGCCGCGGCCCGTCATGCCGAACAGCTCGGCGGGCGCCTGCGTGAGCATCTGGACGGCCCGTTCGACCGGGACGAGCTTGCGGCCCCGGAGGCAGTCGGCCAGCAACCGGGTGGTGTAGGTCGACCCGCACATGCGGTCGAGGTGGGCGCCGGCATCGGAGCCGCCGAGCATGACCCGGGGGTCGCTCCACACCTCCTGACGCATGCGCCACGACTCGTCGTCGTTGTCGGTGGGCATGGGCCAGAGCACGGTGCGGAAGTCGTCCTCGGTGACGATCTCGACGAGGGTGTCGAAGGGGTCCTGACCCCGCTCGGCGGCGAGCTCGCCCACGATGCGGCCGCTGAGGCCGGCGTTGGCGTCGGAGTACGTGTCGCCGATGACGTAGCGGTCCCAGCCCGCGAGCCGGCGGAACACCCCCGCGGCCTCGCTGTGGGACGCCTCGACCAACATGCGCCGCACCTCGGGGTCGGCCAGCGCTGCCTTCTTGTCGTCGAGGGGCAGGCGCATCACCTCGCCCCAGCCGGGCATGAGCCACAGCGCGCAGAAGGTGCCGAAGCTCATGTTCATGGGCACGAGCACCGGCATGGTGAGCGCGACCACCCGCCCGCCCACCTCGGCGGCCCGGTCGCCCGCCGCCAGCTGGCGGGGAACCCTGCCGGGCACCGCCGAGTCGACGGTGAGCACGTTCCAGTTGATCGGGCGGCCGGCCGCCGCCGACATGGCGGCGACCAGCTCGATCTCGTCGTCCGAGAACGTGTCGAGGCCGCCCTCGAACGCGCCCTCGAGGAACGTCCCCTCGTGCTCGCCCACCGCCGCGCACAGGGCGAGGATCTCGTCCCGGCCAGCGTGGCGCGATGCCACCGGCTGCCCGTCGCCGTCGCTGTGGGTCGACGACAACGTCGTCGAGAACCCGAGGCCGCCCGCCTCGATCGAGGTGTGCAGCAGCCGCACCATCTCGTCCAGCTGGCCGGGCGTGGCCTCGTTGCCGATCGCGTCGGGGCCCATGACGTACCGACGCAGCGCGCAGTGGCCGACCATGAACCCGGCGTTCACCCCGATGCGGCCGTCGAGGCGGTCGAGGTACTCGTCGAAGGTCTCCCACTGCCAGTCGACGCCGTGCTCGAGGGCGGCCAGCGGCATGCCCTCGACCTTGGCCATCATGCGGCGGACGTAGTCGGCGTCCTCGGCGTGCAGGGGGGCGAGAGTGAAGCCGCAGTTGCCGGCGACGATCGACGTGATGCC
>JAFGPU010000220.1 GCA_016936035.1 Acidimicrobiales bacterium | reverse complement strand
GGCGCTGGCCGCGTGGAAGCAGCGGGTGCGCGACGCCTGGCACGGCGTGCACATCGACCGGGTCGACGGCGACCTGACGGCCGACCTCGGCGGTTCACGCCCCGTCGAGGCGGTCGTGGCGCTGGGCGACCTGGGGGCCGACGACGTCGACGTGCAGCTCATCCACGGGCCGGTCGGCCAGGCCGACGAGCTGACCTCGCACTCGATCGTCTCGATGTCGCCGGCCGGGGCGACCGACGAGCACCACGCCCGCTACACAGGCGTGCTCGAGACCGACCACGCGGGCCGCTACGGGTTCACCGTGCGGGTCGTGCCCCGCCACCACGACCTGGTCGGGTCGGCGGAGCTCGGCCTGGCGGCCTGGGCCTGACGGTCGTGCGCTAACGGCCCACGAAACGGGCCTTGCCCGGGCCGTGCTCGAGGAACGAGGCGACGCCGATGCGGGCGTCCTCGGTGGCGAACGCCTCGGCGAACAGCTCCTGCTCCAGAGCGAGGCCGTCGCTCAGGCTGCCGTCGAGGCCGCGGTCGACGGCCCGCTTGGCCAGCCCCTGGGCGACGACCGCACCCGTGGCCAGCTCGGCGGCCAGGGCGAACGCCCGGTCGTGGAGCTGGTCGGGGGCCACCACCTCGTCGACCAGGCCGATGCGCCGCGCCTCGTCGGCGCCGACCTGGCGGCCCGTGAGGATGAGCTCCTTGGCCCGCGCCGGCCCGACCAGGCGCGCCAGGCGTTGGGTGCCGCCACCGCCGGGGATGATGCCGAGCAGGATCTCGGGCTGCCCGAACTTGGCCTTCTCGGACGCGATGCGCAGGTCGCACGCCAGAGCGAGCTCGCACCCCCCGCCGAGCGCGAAGCCGGAGACGGCGGCGATGACGCAGCGGGGGATGCCGGCGACCGCGTCCAGCGCCCGGACGAAGGACCCGCCCACCGCGCGGGCCTCGTCGGGCCCGCCGAACTCGCTGATGTCGGCCCCGGCGGCGAAGAGGCGGTCGCCGCCGGTGACGACAACAGCGCCGGGCGGGTCGTCGGTCAGCGACCGGGCCGCCGCCTCGAGCTGTTCCAGCAGCGCGGTCGACAAGGCGTTGACCTTGGGGTTGTCGAGGCGGACGATGGCGACGCCGTCGTCGCGGCGCTCGACGTGCACGAGCGGGGTGTCAGCGGGCATCGCCCGACCCTAGCGACGCCTGGCTTTCGTCGAGGAGCTGATCGGCGGCGGTCCACGGGTCGGTGTCGCCGGCCGCAACCGCTGCGGCCAGCTCGGCAGCCCGCGGTCCGGACGTCAGCGCCCGGGCCTGGTCGAGCAGGCGGGCCGCCACCAGGCGGGTGACCTCCTCGGCCGCCCGCCGGTGGTGACGCTCGCCGAGCTCGCCGGTGGCGACCAGGTGGTCGCGGTGGTCGACGACGGCGCGCCACACGTCCTCGACCCCGTCGCCGGAGGTGGCCGTGGCGCACACCACCGGGGGCCGCCAGGTCTCCGCGCCCGCCATGTCGAGCATGCGGCGGAGGTCGCGGGCGGTCTCGTCGGCCCCGGGGCGGTCGGCCTTGTTGATCACGAACACGTCGGCGATCTCCATCAGCCCCGCCTTGTTGGCCTGCACGGCGTCGCCCCACCCCGGGTTCACGACCACCACGGTGGTGTCGGCCTGACCGATGACGTCGACCTCGACCTGGCCCACGCCCACCGTCTCGAGCAGCACCCACGGGTACCCGGCGGCGGTGAGCACCCGCACCGCCTCGGGGGCGGCCACCGCCAGGCCGCCGAGGTGGCCGCGCGTGGCCATCGAGCGGATGAACACGCCCTCGTCGAGGGCGTGCACCCCCATGCGCACCCGGTCGCCGAGGATGGCGCCGCCCGAGAACGGCGACGACGGGTCGATGGCCAGCACCGCCACCCGCTCGTCGCGGGCGCGCACCAGGTCGATCAGGGCGCTCGTCAAAGTGGACTTGCCGGCCCCGGGTGCGCCCGTGATGCCGACCGTGTAGGCGTCGCTGCCGAGCCCGTGGCAGGCACGTCCGACCGACCGGGCGCCCTCGCCGCCCCGCTCGATGATCGACAGCAGGCGCGCCAGGGCGGCGCGGTCGCCGCGCCGGGTGGCCTCGATGAGCTCGGCAGGATCGGGTCGGGGCACGCCCGCGACGCTACCGCCGGCCCGGCACGGGTCCGGGCGTCGGCGCTACAGGCTGACGGCGCTCTCGGTGGGGGCGCCCACGTCGACCACCTCGGTGACGCCGGGGACGCGGTCCTTGAGGATGCGTTCGATGCCCGCCTTCAGCGTGACCGTCGACGCCGGGCACGACACGCAGGCACCCACGAGCTCGACGCTGACCACACCGGTCTCGCTGTCGACGCCACGCAGGAAGATGTCGCCCGCGTCGGCCTGGATCGCGGGGCGGATCACCTCGATGACCTCGCTCACCTTGTCGCTATCGACCACCTGGTCTCCTCGATCTCGAGCGCGTTGCATGGTCGCGAACGTCGCGCACCTCTGGCAAACACCGGCGGGGCCCCAGGTGTTCCCTCCCGGGGACGCCCCTCGAAGAGCGGCGATCCGGAAAATGTCGCGGTGGCGTGTCGAGAACCGGGGCGCCGCTCCGTCCCCGGAGCGAACACGGCCACAATGGGCCGTACCGCACCAAGGAGAACACGATGCCCAAGTACCTGCTGCTCAAGCACTACCGGGGTGCGCCGGCCTCGGTCAACGACGTGCCGATGGACAAGTGGACGCCCGAGGAGGTCTCTGCGCACATCCAGTACATGCACGACTTCGCGAAGCGGCTCGAGGGCACCGGCGAGTTCGTCGACGGTCAGGCCCTCTCCCCGGAGGGGACGTTCGTCCGCTACGACGGCGAGGGGCGGCCACCGGTCACCGACGGCCCGTTCGCGGAGACCAAGGACCTGATCGCCGGCTGGATGGTGATCGACGTCGACACGTACGAACGGGCGATCGAGCTGGCCGGCGAGCTCTCCGCGGCGCCGGGCGCCGGTGGCAAGCCGATCCACGAGTGGCTCGAGGTGCGCCCGTTCCTCACCGCGCCGCCGACCATCACGGAGTGACCCGGTGGACGAGGCGCTGCTGCGGAGCCTCACCCCCACCGTGATCGGTGTCCTCGTCCG
>JAFGPU010000219.1 GCA_016936035.1 Acidimicrobiales bacterium | reverse complement strand
GTGGACCCGGGCGTCGAGCCCCATCTCAGGCGACATCGCGCAGCGGGCTCAGCGATCGTGGGAGGCGGCCGGCGAGCAGGCCGGCGTCGACCAGCCGGGCGACGGCGGGGTCGACCTCGACGGTGGCCACCACCGGTGCGTCGACGACGCCCGAGATGTCGTCGGCCGACAGGACGCGCCCGGGCTCGTTGACGACGACGATGCCGGTGGGGCGCAGGGGCGACTGGCTGGCCCGCCGGAGGGCTACGTAGCACGGGCGGGTGACGAGGAGGGACTGCCGGGCGCGGGCGACGACGGCGGCCACGACGGGATCGCCGACCCGCCCGCAGTCGACCACGGCGGCGCGGGGCGACCGGTCGAGGAGCGCGGCGAGGACGCCGGCACGGCCTGGGTCGAGGGCGCCCGGACCGCGTGGCAGCAGTCCGAGGCCCGGTGCGGCCTCGACCTCGATGCGGGCGAGGGCGTCGGCGGGGACGTCCGCACCGGCCGACAGCCAACCGGCCAGGCCGGGCGACGCCGGCTCGGGCACGCCGAGCACGGCCGGCGCGTCGCCGGCGAGGTCGGCGAGGACGGCGCCGTTGGCGTCGTGGCGGGCGAGCTGGAGCGCGAGGGTGGCGGCCACGACGGTGGTGCCGGAGCCACCTTTGGCCGACCAGCAGGCGACGAGCATGAGGAACCTCCGCGACGGCAGGACCAGGAACGAGGCGTGGGGGACGCGACGGCCTGCCGTGGGAGGACCCGGGCACCAGCGAGGAGCACAGAGGGTACGCAGATCAGCTGACGGTGATCAAGAGGTGATCGTTGTCACGTCGTGCCCGGGTGGCGGTGGGCGCGGCATCGGTGCCGGTAGGGTCGCTCGGCGTGGAGGCGGCCTTCTTCGACCTCGACAAGACAGTCATCGCCAAGGCGTCGATGGTGGCCTTCAGCGGCCCCCTGCACCGGGCGGGCCTGCTGTCGCGGCGCATGCTGCTGCGGGCTGCCTGGGGTCAGCTGGTGTACGCCCAGTTCGGTGCCTCGCCCGAGAAGCTCGACAAGCTCCGCGACTCGGTGCTGCGGCTGACGGTGGGGTGGGACCAGGTGGCCATCACCGAGATCGTGCGGGAGACGCTCGTCGAGGTGGTCGAGCCCATCGTGTACGACGAGGCGCTCGAGCTCATCCGCGAGCACAGCGCGGCCGGGCGCAAGGTGTTCATCGTCTCCGCGTCTCCCGAGGAGATCGTGGCGCCGCTCGCCCAGTACCTCGGTGTCGACGAGGTCATCGCCACCCGAGCCGAGCTCGACGAGGGGGGCCGCTACACGGGACGCACGGAGCTGTACTGCTACGGGCCCGCCAAGGTCGTGGCCATGACGGCGGTCGCCGAGCGCGACGGCATCGACATGGCGGCGTCGTTCGCCTACAGCGACTCGGCCACCGACAAGCCCATGCTCGAGGCGGTGGGGCACGCGGTGGCGGTCAACCCCGACCGCGAGCTGCTGCGCGCCGCCAAGGTCCACGGGTGGGAGGTGCGCCGGTTCACCCACCGGGTGCCGTTGCGCGAGCGGGTGCCGATGCCCGCCCCGCGCCAGGCCGCGATGGGTGGTGGCGCCGTGCTCGCGGCGATCGGTGCTGGCGTCGCCGCGCGCTGGTGGTGGGGCAGACGACAGCCCCCGCCCACCCCGCGGCGCCGGTGGGGCGGCGCGCGACGGACGGGGGCTGCTCCAAAGGTCAGGCGGCGGCGCGCACCTTCTTCGTGGCGAGGGTGGCGAGCGCAGCGATCACGACGAGCAGCAGAAGCTTCTTCATGGCCGCGATGGTAGTGCGTCATGGTGGGGATGCGACTGCGCGATCGATGCGAGGACCGGTGACGGGGCGCCGCTGACGTCGCGCCGGGTGGTGAAAGCGTCGCTGAGCGTGGCCGCTTCGGGCGGTCACCCGGCGGCGTTCTAATGTCACCTCTCATGTCTGTCTCGCGTTCGTTCCTGCCAGCTCACCGGCAGGCCGAAGCGCGAGCGATCGGTCGCCGCACGCACCAGACGCTGCTCTTCGCAGCGGGAACGGGCGTGCTCGTGGGGCTCGCGGTGCTGGCGATCGAACGGGCCACCGTCGAGGGCCTGCTCGACGCGGTCGCCGACCGGCCACTGTGGCTGCAGGCGCTCGCACCGGCGGTCGGCCTGGTCGTCGCCGCCCTCTGCCTGCGCTGGGTGGCGGGCGGCGCGACGGGCTCGACGTCCGACGAGTACATCCGTGCCTTCCACGAGCAGAGCGACGAGCGCATCGACAGCCGTCCGGTCCTCGGGCGGATCCTCGCGAGCATCGCCACCATCGGCTACGGCGGTGCGCTCGGCCTCGAGGGCCCGTCGATCTACGCGGGCTCGGCCATCGGCTCGTCGGTGCAACGGCGCTTCACCCGCTTCTTCTCGCGCGAAGACGCCAAGCTGCTGCTGGTCGCAGGCGCGGCCGCCGGCGTCGCCGCCATCTTCAAGGCGCCGGCCACCGGTGCGCTGTTCGCCATCGAGGTGCCCTACCGGGCCGACGTGGCCCGGCGCAACGTGCTGCCGGCCATGGTCGCATCGGCCGCCAGCTACGTGACCTTCGCCCTGGTCGACGGCACCGACCCGATCCTGCCGGTCCCGGGCACCCACACCTTCGGTTGGCGCGACCTCGGCGGCGCGCTGCTGGTCGGCCTGCTCTGTGGCGCCGGGGCCCGAGGGTTCAGCCTCGGCATCCGCACCCTGCGCGGGTCGCGGGTCGCCTCGACGCACTGGCTGCTGCGCATCGGCATCGCCGGCGCGGCGCTGGCGGTGCTGGCCTGGTTGTCGAACCTCGTGGCCGACGAACCGCTCACCCTCGGACCGGGCTACGACGTCATCCGCTGGGCCACCGACCCGTCGAACGGCGCCTGGCTCGTCCTCGCCCTGCTGGTGCTGCGCGTCGGCGCGGTGATGGCGACCTACGGCGGCGGCGGCGTGGGTGGGTTGTTCGTGCCGCTGGTGGTCACCGGAGCGCTCACCGGCCGGGTCGCCGGCGACGTCCTGAGCATGGCCGACACCGACCTGCTCGTCGTCGTCGGCATGGCGGCGTTCCTGGGCGCCGGCTACCGCACCCCCCTCGCCGGCGTGATGTTCGTCGCAGAGACGACGGGCAGCCCCGCCTTCGTGGTGCCTGCGCTGCTGGCCACCGCGGCGTCCCAGGTGCTGCTGGGCGACTCGTCGGTGGCCATGCACCAGCGGGCCGGTCGTCTCGGCCACCTCGAGCGTCGCTTCGAGCTGCCCATCAGCTCGGTGGTCACCACCGACGTGCGCACGGTGCCGCCCGACGCGACCATCGAGGAGTTCCTGTCCGTGCACCTCGTCGGCCAGCGCCGGCGCGCCGTCCCGGTGGTCGACGACAGCAACCGCTACCTGGGCATGGCCGTCCTCGACGAGGTGGTGGCCATCCGCCGCGACGCATGGGCGACGACCGAGGTGCGCAGCATCGCCCGCACCAACGGCGTGCACGGGCGCACGACGTGGCTGGTGCGCGACGCCGTGCACGCCATGGAGCGTGGCGACACCGACGTGCTGGCCGTCGTCGACGGCGACGACCGGTTCGTCGGCGTCGTCACCACCAACGACGTGCTGCGGCTCGACGAGATCCTCGAGCGCACCGGCCTGCGCTGACCCACCGGCCGCCGCCCCCCCGGGGCGACACGGGCCTGAGCCCGAGGACGGTGACGATCAGACGGCGAGCAGGTCGCGTGCGCCCGTGTCGGACGACGGGTGCCGCAGCTTCGACATGGCCCGCGCCTCGATCTGGCGGATGCGCTCGCGCGTGAGGTTGAAGTGCTCGCCGACCTCTTCGAGCGTGCGCGGCTCGCCGCGGTCGAGGCCGAAGCGGAGCTTGAGGATCTCGCGCTCGCGCTCGTCGAGCGGTGCGAGCAGCCGGTTGATCTCCTCGGGCAGCAGCGCGGTGGCGGCCACTTCGAACGGCGACTCGGCCGAGCGGTCCTCGACGACGTCACCGAGCTCGGCGTCGCCGTCCTCGCGCAGGGGCTCGGACAGCGAGAGCGGCTCGGCGGCGAAGCGCAGGGCCTCGGTCACCTTGTCCTC
>JAFGPU010000218.1 GCA_016936035.1 Acidimicrobiales bacterium | reverse complement strand
TCGTTAGGCGAGCTTTACGTCTGAGGGGTGGCATGGCTAGCCTGCGCCCCATGATGTCGCGAAGGTCAATGATCGGTGCTGTTGCCGCCGTCGCGCTCGCTGCTCCTGCGGTGGGCGCGTGCGGCAGCAGCGAGGACAGCGAGAGCCTGGTCGTCTACAGCGGTCGCACCGAGAACCTTGTGGGCCCCCTCCTCCAGGACTTCGAGGACGAGACCGGGGTCGAGATCGACGTGCGCTACGGCGACTCGGCCGATCTCGCCCTGCTGATCGACGAGGAGGGCGACCGCGCCCCGGCGGACGTGTTCATCTCGCAGAGCCCCGGGGCGGTCGGCTACCTCGACGGCGCCGGCCGCCTGGCCCCGCTGCCCGACGACGTGACCGGCCTGGTCGCCGAAGGCGACGCCGCCGCCGACGGCAGCTGGGTCGGGCTGTCCGGCCGGGTGCGCACCCTGGTGTACAACACCGACATGGTCGACCCGGCGGACCTGCCCGACTCGGTGCTCGACCTGACCGAGCCCGAGTACGCGGGCGAGGTCGCGCTGGCCCCCACCAACGGGTCGTTCCAGGACTTCGTCACCGTCCTGCGCCAGGAGCTGGGCGACGACGAGGCCCAGGCGTGGCTCGAGGGCATGGCCGACGGCAACCCGCCGACGTTCGACAACAACACCGCCATCGTCGAGGCCGTCGGCCGTGGCGAGGTGCCGATGGGGCTGGTCAACCACTACTACGCCCTCCGTGCCACGGCCGAGGACCCGGACCTGCCGGTCGAGAACCACTTCTTCCCCGACGGCGACTACGGGTCGACCCTGCTCGTCACCGCTGCGTCGATCATCGAGGGCTCCGACAACGAGGACGCCGAGCGCTTCATCGAGTTCCTCCTCTCGGAGGACGCGCAGGCGTTCTTCAGCGACGAGACCTTCGAGTACCCGCTCGCCGGTGACGCGCCGGCCAACGAGGCGCTGCCGCCGTTCGACGAGATCAGCAAGACCCGCGTCGACCTCGACGAGCTCGGCGGCGGGCTCGAGGCGACCACCGAGATGATCGACGAGAGTGGCCTCAACCGCTGAGCGCCCACCCACGCTGCTGGCGGTCGCCGGCGGGGTCGTCGGGGCGCTGTTCGCGGCGCCGCTGGTGTACCTCGTCGTGCGCACCGCCACCGGCGACGAGGCGCTCGGGCAGCTCTACACCTCCAGCAGGACGCTCGTTCCGCTGCGCAACACGCTGGTGCTGGCCGCGGCGACGGCGGCGTCGACCGCGGTCATCGGCACCGGGCTGGCGTGGCTGACCACCCGCACCGACCTGCCGTTCCGGCGCCTGTGGGGCGCGCTCGCCGCGCTGCCGCTGGTGTTCCCGTCGTTCGTGGGGGCCCTGGCGCTCACCGCCGCACTGTCGCCCGGCGGGTTGCTCGACGCGCCGCTCGGCGCCGTCGGTGTCGACGCCACCCGGCCCGAGGGGTTCTGGGGGGCGTGGCTGGTGCTCACCCTGTTCACCACCCCCTACGTGCTGCTACCGGTGGGGGCGCGCCTCGCCGCGCTGCCCCCCTCGCTGGAGGAGAGCGCCCGGCTGCTCGGCCGCCGGCCGGTCGCCGTGTTCGGCTCGGTCGTGCTGCCGCAGATCAGGGGGGCGATCGGTGCCGGGGCGCTGCTCGTGTTCCTGTACGCCCTCAGCGACTTCGGCGTCGTCGTGCTGCTGCGGTACGACACGCTGACCCGCGCGATCTACACCAACCGCATCCTCGACCGCGACCAGTCGGTGGCCCTCAGCCTGCTGCTCGCGGCGCTCGCGGTGGCGGTGGTGGCGGCCGAGCGGGCGTTCTCCCGCCGGCAGCCCGCCATCGAGGCCGTGCGGTCGAAGCGCCCGCTGCAGCTGCCGCTCGGGCGGTGGCGGTGGCCGGCCCTGGCCGTGGTCGTGGGGTGGGTGGTCGTCGCCCTCGGCGGCCCGCTGGCCTCGCTCGCGCTGTGGGCATGGCGGGGGGTGACCGGCGAGACCAGCAGGCTGGCCGGGGGCGACCGCGGCCTCGGCGACCTGGTCGATCCGGCGGTCAACACCGCCGGCATCAGCCTCGTCACGGCCGCGGTGGCGGTGGCCGTGGTGCTGCCGGTCGCGTACCTGACGGCGCGCCACCGGGCGCGCACCGGCGACCTGGCCAACGGCCTGGTGGCGTCCGGGTTCGCCCTCCCCGGGCTGGTGATCGCCCTGGCGGTGGTGTTCTGGAGCATCCAGCTTCCCGAGGCATGGGGTCTGTACCAGAGCTTCGCCATGCTCGTGTTCGCCTACGTGGTGCACCTCGGCGCGCAGTCGTTGCGTGCCGCCCAGGTGGCGGTCGGGTCGGTGCCTCGGCGGCTCGACGAGTCGGCCCGCATGTTGGGGGCGGGCCGCGCCCGCCGCTTCCTCACCGTCGACCTGCCGCTGATGGTGCCCGGCCTCGCCGCCGGTGGCGGCCTGGTGCTGCTGTCGACGATGAAGGAGCTGCCCATCACGCTGCTGACCGCCCCGATCGGGTTCGAGACGCTGACCACCCGCATCTGGGACGACAGCGAGGCCGTCTTCCTGGCCGAGGCCGCCCTGGCCAGCATCGTGCTGGTGGCCCTGTCGGGGGCGCTCACCTGGGTGCTGGTCGTCCGTCGCTCGGACCGGTTGGCGTGAGGCGTGCCCGCGCGTGGTCCGCGTGGGCGCGCACGGCGCGGCGGCCCTCGTGATCAGGCCGAGGTGCGGGCCGGCTCCCGGGTGGTCTCGGAGGCGGTGACCAGGATGCGGTCGGCCGCGAAGGCGCCGATGCCGACATGGTGGCCGTCGATCTCGACGGTCATGGTGCCGTCGGGCGACACCGCCGTGACCTCGCCCGTGTGCCCGGGCTGGACGGCCGCGTCCTCGAGGTAGTCGAGCAGGCCGGGGGTGAACTCGAGCTCTTCGGGGATGCGGGTGACCTCGAACGTGCCCCCGACGGCGACGGCCGACAGGGTGACCAGGTCGGGCGCCGCGTAGGCGGACCCGGGGATGGGGTTGCCGTGCGGGCACGTGGTGGGGTTGTCGAGCAGGCGGTTGATCGCCTTCTCGACGGGCTCGGAGATGACGTGCTCCCACTTGCCGGCCTCGACGTGGGCGTCGGCCCACGACAGGCCGAGGATGTCGGTGAGCAGCCGCTCGGCCAGGCGGTGGCGTCGCACGACCTGCTCGGCGAGCCGGAGGCCGTCGGCGGTCAGGTTGATGGCCGTGCCGTCGAGCGACACGAAGCCGTCGGCCTGCATGCGCTTGATCATCTCGGAGACCGCGGGCCGTGACACGTGCAGCCGCTCGGCGACACGGGCCTGGATGACGTCGACGTCGTCCTCCTTGAGCTCCCAGATGGCTTCGCAGTACTCCTCGAACGCCGGGTGGAACTCGGGTGTCTGGTAGTCGGCCACGGCGCCAGCCTACGGCGATCGGCCCGAGGCCGGGAGCGCGTGGGACCGTCGTCGACGGATGACGCGATCATCGCCGCGATCACGGGCGTTATCGCACGTCACGGCACATTCCGCAAAGTTTTCGACATGTGGGTTTGTCCCGTGAGGCCCGGGGGTAGTTGTCTGGCACAGGCCAGCTGGGGGCGGGGTGCCTGTCCGCCCGCCCGCCCCGCCCCCCTGGCTGATCTGTCCGAACGGGACCCACCCCAGCGGGTCCCGTTCGTCGCGTCAGGGCGGCTGCCCGACCACCGCGTGCGCCGGGTCACGCACCGGTCACGAACCGGCCACCCTGCACCACCGTGTGCACGGGTGGCAGCCCGATCCAGTAGACGATCTGGGCCGGGTCGTCGGCATCCCAGACCACCAGGTCGGCACGTGCGCCCGGCGCGATCACCCCGGCCACGCCGGACAGCCCGAGCGCCCGTGCCGCGTGCTCGGTCGCACCGGCCAGCGCCTCGGCCACCGTCAGCCCCATGCGGGTGCAGGCCATGTGCATGGCGAGCGGGAGGGAGACGAGCGGAGAGGTGCCCGGGTTGCAGTCGGTGGCCACCGCCATGGGGACCCCTGCCCGTCGCAGCGCGGCCACCGGTGGCGTCGCCGTATCGCCCAGCACGTACCCGGCGCCCGGCAGCAGCACCGCCACGGTGCCCGCGGCCGCGAGGGCGGCGACCCCGTCGGGGGAGCTGCGCTCGAGGTGGTCGGCCGACAGGGCGCCGTGGCGGGCGGCGAGCGCCGCGCCCCCGCCGTCGCTGAGCTGGTCGGCGTGCAGCTTCACCGGCAGCCCGAGGGCGGTCGCGGCCGTCAGGACCCGGTCGACCTGCGCGGGCGTGAAGGCGACGTGCTCGGCGAACGCGTCGACGGCATCGGCCAGGCCCTCGGCGGCGACGGCGGGCAGCACCTCGTCGCAGACGAACGACACGTAGTCGTCGCCGGTCCCGAACTCGGGTGGCACCGTGTGGGCGCCCAGGAAGGTGGTCACGACCGTCACCGGGACGTGCTCGGCGATGCGGCGGGCCACGCGCAGCATGCGCACCTCGGTGTCGAGGTCGAGCCCGTAGCCGGACTTCACCTCGATGGTCGTCACGCCTCCGGCGGCGAGCGCCGCCGCCCGGCGCACGGCCCCGGCGAGCAGATCGGCGTCCGAGGCGGCGCGGGTGGCGGCCACGGTGGCGTTGATGCCGCCGCCCGCCGCCGCGATCTCGTCGTAGCGGGCGCCCGCCAGCCGGCGCTCCCACTCGGACGACCGGTCCCCGGCGAAGACCAGGTGGGTGTGGCAGTCGACGAGCCCGGGCGTCACGAGCCGCCCGTGGACCGGCCAGCGGTGGCGCGCGGTCGCGGCCGCCGGCGGCAGTGCCTGCTCGGATCCGGCCCAGGCGATGCGGTCGCCGGCGATGCCGATGGCGCCGCCGCCGGCGGTGCCGGTGATGAGCAGATCCCACACGGCGCTCACACCACCGCCGCGATCGCGGTCCGCAGCGCGGCGGCGACGTCCAGCCCGGTGTGGCGGCCCTGCCGCACGACGTGCCGTCCGGCGACGACCACGTCGGTGACGTCGGCGGCCGTCGCCGCGGCGACCAGCATCGGGCCGGGCTCGGTTGCGTCGATCCCGGCCAGGCGCGTCCCGCCGAGGTCGACGACGGTGATGTCGGCCGGTTCGCCCGGCGCCAACCGGCGCCCGCCGCTCGCCGCGCCGAGCAGCGCACCGGGTGGGTGCAGCCCCCGGCGGCCGGTCACCATCCGCTCGTCGAGCTCGACGGCGCGCGCCTCCTCGAACAGGTCGACCACCGCGTGGCTGTCCGAGCCCAGCCGCAGCGGGCATCCCGCCTCGGCCAGGGTCGCGGCCGGCCCGACCCCGTCGGCCAGGTCCCGCTCGGTCGTCGGGCACAGGCAGACGGTCGTGCCGGAGGACCCGAGGCGGGCGATGTCGCCCGCCGCCAGGTGGGTGGCGTGCACCGCCGTCGTCGACGATCCGAGCACGCCGTGGTCGTGCGCCAGCTCGGTGGGCGTGCACCCGGTGGCGGCCAGGCACGCCGTGTTCTCGGCCTGCTGCTCGGAGAGGTGCAGGTGCAACGGGACCTGGCGCTCCCGGGCCCAGCGGGCCACACCGGCCATCGACGCCGGATCGACGGCCCGCACGCTGTGGATGGCGGCGCCGACGGTCACGTCGGGGTTGGCGGACGCCATCCGCTCGGCCCGGGTGGCCCAGCGATCGACGTCGCCGTCGCTGAAGCGTCGCTGGACGGGGTCGAGGGCCGCGCCGTCGAAGCCGGCGCGCAGGTAGCACGTGTCGAGCAGCACGAGCCGGATCCCGGCCCGCCGGGCCGCCTCGCAGACGGCGTCGTCCATGCCCGCCGGCTGGTGGAGGTAGTGGAACTCGTGCACGCAGGTGACGCCGGCGAGCACCAGCTCGGCGAACGCCGCGGTCGCCAGGTCGAGCATGGTGTCGGGGTCGAGCCGCTCGACCAGCCGGTACATGCCGGCGCGCCACGCCCAGAAGTCGCCGCCGACGGCGCGGCCCCGCAGAGCGCGCTGGAACGCGTGCGAGTGGGCGTCGACCAGGCCGGGGAGGGCGAGGCCGTCGGGACCGCCCAGCGTGCGGGCGCCGGCGGGGGGCCGCTCGACGCCCGTCGCCACGGCGCCGAGGCGGCCGTCCGCGCCGGCTTCGAGCACCACGCCCCGGGTCGTGGTCTGCTCCAGCAGGGCGCGGGCCACCCAGTACGTGCTCACGGCTGCATGGGCAGGCGCAGGCCCGTCGCGCGAGCCACCGCCAGCGCCTCGGGGTAGCCGGCGTCCGCGTGGCGGGCGACACCGCTGCCGGGGTCGTTGGTGAGGACGCGCTCGAGCTTCTGCGCGGCGAGGTCGGTGCCGTCGGCCACCACCACCATGCCGGCGTGGATCGACCGCCCGATGCCCACGCCCCCACCGTGGTGCAGCGACACCCAGCTGGCCCCGCTGGCGGTGCTCAGCAGGGCGTTGAGCAGGGGCCAGTCGGCAATGGCGTCCGACCCGTCGCGCATGGCCTCGGTCTCGCGGTACGGCGACGCCACCGAGCCCGAGTCGAGGTGGTCGCGCCCGATGACGATGGGCGCCCGCACCGCGCCGCTGGCCACGAGCTCGTTGAAGCGCAGGCCGACGCGGTCGCGCTCGCCGTAGCCCAGCCAGCAGATGCGCGCCGGCAGACCCTGGAACGCCACCCGGTCCGACGCCAGCCGGATCCAGCGGGCGAGCGCCTCGTTGTCGGGCAGCGCTCGGATGACGGCCTCGTCGGTCGCTCCGATGTCGGCGGGGTCGCCCGACAGCGCCGCCCACCGGAACGGCCCCTTGCCGGCGCAGAACAGCGGGCGGATGTACGCGGGCAGGAACCCCGGGTAGGCGAAGGCGCGGGTGAACCCGCCCAGCTCGGCCTCGCGGCGCAGGCTGTTGCCGTAGTCGAACACCTCACGGCCCCGGTCGAGGAAGGCCACCATGGCCTCGCAGTGGCGGGCCATCGAGGCGCGGGCCCGGACGATGTAGCCGTCGGGGTCGTGGCGCCGGAGGTCGTCGGCCTCGGCGACCGAGAGCCCGGCGGGCACGTAGCTCAACGGGTCGTGGGCCGGGGTCTGGTCGGTGACGATGTCGACGGGTGCGTCCAGCTCGACCATGCGGGGCAGCACGTCGGCGGCGTTGCCCAGCAGTCCGATCGACAGCGGCCGCCGGTCGTCTGTCGCCGCCTCCGCCCGAGCGAGGGCGTCGTCGAGGTCGTCGGCCACGGTGTCGAGGTAGCCCGTCTCGAGCCGTCGCTCGATGCGGTGCGGATCGACCTCGACGACGATGGCGACACCGCCGTTCATGGTGACCGCCAGGGGCTGGGCGCCACCCATGCCGCCCAGCCCGGAGGTGAGCGTGACGGTGCCGGCGAGGCTGCCGTCGAAGCGCTGCTCGGCGATGGCGGAGAAGCACTCGTAGGTGCCCTGGAGGATGCCCTGGGTGCCGATGTAGATCCACGAGCCGGCGGTCATCTGGCCGTACATCGTCAGGCCGAGGGCTTCGAGGCGCCGGAACTCGTCCCACGTCGCCCAGTCGGGCACCAGGTTGGCGTTGGCGATCAGCACCCGGGGCGCCCACTCGTGGGTGCGGAACACCGCGGCGGGCTGGCCCGACTGCACCAGCAGCGTCTCGTCGTCCTCGAGCGTGCGCAGGGTGGCGACGATGGCGTCGAAGGCCGCCCAGCTGCGGGCGGCCCGCCCCGTGCCGCCGTAGACCACGAGGTCGTCGGGTCGTTCGGCGACGGCGGGGTCGAGGTTGTTCATCAGCATCCGCAGCGCCGCCTCCTGGGCCCAGCCCTTGCACGAACGCTCGGCGCCGTGCGGCGCCCGAACGGCCGGGTGCGGCCGGGTCGGCTCCGGTACGGGTGGCTCAGGCAAGGGGGCCGACCTCCTGCTCGACGGCACGGACGATCGCCCCTGTCGCCACGAGGTCGGCGGCCAAAGCCAACTCGGGCGCCACGAGGCGGTCGGGGCCCGGCCCGTCGACGCCGGCGGCGCGCAGGGCGTCGCGCGCCGCACCCGTGCCCGGCGCCGGGGCCAGGGGCGCCCGCAGGTCGATCCCTCGCCCGGCGGTCACGACCTCGACCGCGAGCACCTTGGCCAGGTGCGCCAGCGCGGTGCGGAGCTTGCGGGCGGCCGACCACCCCATCGACACGTGGTCCTCCTGCATGGCCGAGGTCGGCACGGTGTCGGCGCTGGCCGGCACCGCCAGGCGCCGGCACTCGCTCACCAGGGCGGCCGCGGTGTACTGGGCGATCATCAGCCCGCTGTCGACGCCCGGCTCGTGGGCGAGGAACGGGGGCAGGCCGTGGCTGCGGGCGGTGTCGAGGAACCGGTCGGTGCGCCGCTCGCTCATGCTGGCGACGTCGGCCACGACGATGGCGAGCAGGTCGCACGCGTGGGCGAGGGGCGCGCCGTGGAAGTTGCCGACCGACTCGACGCGACCGTCGGCGACGACGACCGGGTTGTCGATGGCGGAGACCAGCTCGCGGTCGGCGCACGCCTCGGCGAACGCGAGCGCGTCGCGGGCCGCCCCGTGCACCTGCGGGGCGCAGCGCAACGAGTACGCGTCCTGGACGCGGGGGTCGCCGGTGCGGTGCGAGGCCACGATGCCCGAGCCTGCGAGCAGCGTCGTCAGGTTCGCCGCCGCGGCCTGCTGGCCCGGGTGGGGCCGCAGCGCGACGAGGTCGGCGGCGAACGGGCGGTCGGTGCCGAGCAGCCCCTCGACGCTCATGGCGGCGGCGACATCAGCGGCGCGCAGCAGCGCCGCCAGGTCGGCGCAGGCCAGCACGAGCATGCCCAGCATGCCGTCGGTGCCGTTGACGAGGGCGAGGCCCTCCTTGGCGGCCAGCGGCAGGTCGAGGGCGGTGGCGACGTGCGCCAGGGGCGCCAGGTCGCCGCTGCAGCCGAGCGAGCCGAACTCCGGCACCGGTGGCAGCCGCTCACCGTCCAGCAGGCGCAGCAGGGCCACGGCGAGTTCGGGCCGTGCGCCGGTGATGCCGGTGGCGAGCGTGCGCGCCCGCAGCAGCACCATGGCCCGGACGACCTCGGGCTCGACCGGGTCGCCCATGCCCGCGGCGTGCGACCGGATGAGCGACCGCTGCATTCGCTCGCGCTGCGCGGGATCGATCTGCGTGGTCGCGAGGCCGCCGAACCCGGTGGAGATGCCGTAGACGGGCTGGTCGGCGGCGGCGAGGGCGTCGACGTGGGCGCGGGAGGCCGCCATGGTGGCGAGCGCCGCCTCGGACAGCTCGACGCGGGCCCCGGAGCGGGCGACGTCCACCACCTCGTCCCTCGACAACCCCTCGGGGCGTAGCACCACCGTCACCTCCCGGACGGTAGCGGTGCGGCGGCAGCACGACGGTGACCGATGGCACGTTGGTGTCGGGCGGGAGCGGGCCTAGTCCTGGGGAGACGGCCGAGTGCGCCGACCCGGGCCGTGGCGGTCCTGGGGAGGCGGCGGCTCTCCCCACCGCAACCGCACCACCGATCACGCCAGGACCAGGCGACCATGACACGGCACACAACCGACGGCCAGCCCGGCTCCCGATCCGACGCGGCCACCGCCGCTCGACCTGCCTCCGAGCCCGAGGGCGGCCGCATCGGCGTCTCGGGCGTCCAGGTCGCCGCCGGCGTGCTGGCGTCGGTGTCGGCGGCGATGGTGTCCTCGTACTTCGGCGTGGCGGGCACCATCGTGGGGGCGGCCGTCTTCAGCATCTTCGCCACCGTGGGCAGCGCGGCCTACGGCCTGGGCATCCGGCGGACGACGGCCCGCCTGCAGCAGGTGCAGACGCTGCGGATGCCCCGGCCGACCGTGCGCCTGCCCGGGCGGGGGACATCCGCAGAAGGGACCGGGGCCAGCACCGACGAGACGGCGGACGACGACGGTGGCGGCGATGCCGCCGAGCCCGAGGCCGAGGCCGTCGACGAGGGGGCGGTGTTTCCCGGCCCCGCCACCGAGGGCTGGCGCCACTGGCTGGCGCGGCGCCGGTGGAGCCTCGCGGCCGGAGTGGCGGTGGTGTTCGTGCTCTCGCTCGCCACCGTCACCCTGATCGAGGCGGTCGCCGACCGGCCGCTGGCGGGCGAGGACAGCGGATCCCGGGTCACCTCGATCGGTTCGCTGTTCTCCGGAGGTAGGGACGACGACGAGCCCGACGACCCCGGCACGCCCACCACCACGACGCCGGACGATCCGTCGTCGGAGCCGTCCTCCGGGGAGGAGGGCGACCAGCTGCCGTCCACCACGGCGCCTGAGTCGGACGAGCCCGGTGCGCCGGCGCCACCGCCACCGACGACGTCGACGACGGCGCCGACCACGACGACGACGTCGCCGACCACGACCGCGACGTCCGAGCCTGCGGCACCTCCGCCGGTCACCGAGTCGGAACCGGCACCAGAGGTCGCGGCGGGGGAACTGACCGCGCCCGCGGGGTGACGTCGTCCCCGCCGGTCACCGGGTGGCAGACTGCCGCACCGTGACCGACGACCCGTCCTCCGCCCCCGTGCGCCGCGTCGCCTTCGTGACGGGCGTCGCGTCGGGCATCGGCTTCGCGGTGGCCGAGCGGCTGCGCGACGACGGGGCGCGCGTGGTGGGTCTCGACCTGCGGCCGGCCGGCCCCGACGGTGTCGAGGTGGTGGCGGGCGATGTCACCGACCGGGCGGCCGTCGAGGCGGCCGTTGCCCACACCGTGGACGTCCACGGCCGGCTCGACGTCGTGGCGAACGTGGCGGGCGTGCCGCAGTTCGGCCGTCTCGACGACCTGGACGACGACGAGTGGCAGCGGTCGCTCGCCGTCAACCTGACCGGTCCGTTCATGGTGTGCCGGGCTGCGCTGCCGCACCTGCGGGCGACGGCGGGATGCATCGTCAACGTCGCCTCGATCGCCGGGCTCGAGGGGCAGGCGTACACGGCCGCCTACTGCGCGTCGAAGGGCGGGCTCGTGATGCTGACGAGGGCGCTGGCCGTCGAGCTGGCGGTGGACGGCGTGCGGGTCAACTGCGTGTGCCCGGCGGCGGTCGACACGCCGTTGCTGGGCGAGGTCGCCCCGCGCATCCCGGCGGACGCCGACCCCCGGCTGATGGACCGCCTGCAGATGCTCATGCCGGGCCTGGTGGCGCCCGCCGAGGTCGCCGCCGCCGTCGCGTACCTGGCGAGCGACGCCGCCGCGATGATCACGGGCCAGGCGCTGGCGCTCGACGGCGGGCGCAGCGCCTGACGGCGGGGCCGTGCCGGCGCCCGCACGGGGTCACACGAGCGGGGTCGACCGGCGGGTGCGGCCCGTGGCGTGCGAGCCGCGCTGCCCGCACCAGCACTCCCACCGGACGGTCAGGTGGTCGTCCGTCCGGTCGATGCCGACGATGCGGCGGGAGGTGAGCAGCACGTCGCTGCCGTGGCGAGGGCAGTACACGGAGAACATGGGTGTATTCTCGACCTGCGTTGTTCGGCCGGCGAGTGGCAGGAATGCATATGTTCGCAAGGATTCTGCCAAACTGAGCGCCATGCCCTCTGCACGACGACCGGCAGGCGGCAAGGGCGAGGACGGCGGCCATCTCGTGGCAGCCGTCGTGGGGTCGCACGCCGCCGCGTTCGAACTGGGCGTGGCGCACGAGGTGTTCGGGATCGACCGCTCCGAGTACGCCAGCCCGTGGTACCGCTTCCGCGTCGTCGGCGCCTTCGGCACCACCATCCCGGTGTCGGGCGGCGACTGGTCCATCACGACGCCGTACACGCTCGACGACCTGGCCGACGCCGAGACCGTCATCCTGCCGGTGTGGCCCGGGCGTGGCGATCCCGCGCCCCCCGAGGTGCTCGACGCCCTGCGGGCGGTGCACGACCGGGGCGGGCGGCTCGTCAGCGTGTGCTCGGGCGCCTTCCTGCTGGCTCAGGCGGGCCTGCTCGACGGGCGCCGGGCGACCACCCACTGGATCTTCACCTCCGAGTTCGCGCAGCTGTACCCCGCCGTCGAGGTCGACCGCGACGTCCTGTTCGTCGACGCGGGCGACGGCATCTACACCTCGGCCGGCACCGCGGCGGGCATCGACCTGTGCCTGCACATCGTGCGCCTCGACCACGGCGCCGAGGTCGCCAACAAGGTCGCCCGGCGCATGGTGGTGCCGCCCCAGCGTGACGGTGGTCAGGCGCAGTTCGTCGACACCCCGGTGCCCGAGATGTGCGCCGACGACCCCATCGCCCGCACCCTCGACTGGGCGGTGGCCCACCTCGACGAGCACATGACGGTCGACCACCTCGCCGCCCGGGCCATGCTGAGCCCGCGCAGCTTCGCCCGGCGGTTCCG
>JAFGPU010000023.1 GCA_016936035.1 Acidimicrobiales bacterium | reverse complement strand
GAGGGCCGGCGGTTCTCGACGATGTCGAAGCCGGCGTCCTCGAGGGCGCGGCGGCTGGTCGTGGGCAGCTCGAACGGCTCGGCCCCGGGGATGGCCAGCCGGCGGTGGGCCCAGAACTCGGGGTGGATCACGACCGGGAGGTCGGTGCTGCCGAGCTCGTCGATGAGCCCGGACAGGCCGGTGGTATGGTCGAAGTGGCCGTGGCTGCACACGATCACCTCGATGTCGCCCGGGTCGCGGCCGAGCCGGTGGAGGTTGTCGACGCAGCCCCGGGGCGTGAGGCCGGTGTCGAACAGCATCCGGTGGACGGCGTCGCCCTTGCGGGCCTCGACCAGCACGGAGAAGCCGTGCTGGGCCAGCGGGGCGTCGACGACCTTGCCCTCCTCGAGGGCGGGGGCGCCGACCATCGGCACCTCGCGGCCCGCCCCGCCGAGCGGGAGGCGCTTCGCCGGGCCGTCGTCGAGCAGCAGGATGTCGACCGTGTTGTCGCACACGGTCAGCACCCGCAGCTCGTCGACCGGCTCCAGCGGCAGCACCTCGCCGTTCCACTCGGCGTCGGCGGGCATCGCCTCGACCCGGGGGACGTGCACATGGCCGTGGTCGTCGCACATCGTGGCCGCTCCCTGGTGGCTCGCGTGGTGCCTCCACCCTGCACCGTCGGGGCCGGCGGTTCCAGGGGTGTCGTCGCGGGAGCGATGTGCGTGGGGCGATGTGCGCAGGCGCCGGGTCAGCTCGCGGCCATCTCCATGATCTGGGTGAGGCGCAGGTTGTTGCCCGACACGTCGCGGAACCCGGCGTCGATGCCGTAGGGCCGCTTCTCGGGGGTCTCGACGAACTCGACGCCCCGGGCGGCGAGCTCCTCGTAGGCCGCCTGGCAGTCGTCGGTGGTCAGGAACACCGTGCTGGTTCCGCCCTTGGCGGTCAGGGTGCGGATCTGCTCGGTCGTCTCGTCGTCCATGATCGGCGGGCCGGGGACGGCCATCAGGACGATGCCGACGTCCGGCTGGCCCACGGGGCCCACCACGAGCCATCGGAAGCCCATCTCGGGCAGGGTCACATCCGATCGGACCTCCATGCCGAGCTTCTCGGTGTAGAAGGCCAGGGCCTCGTCCTGGTCGTGCACCCACAGCTGGGCGTTGGCGATGCGGATCATGCTGTCCTCCTGGTCGTGTCGCCGGCGTCCGCCGGCGATCGGTTGTCACCAGGACGCTACGAATCCGCCGGTCCGGCGTCTTCTCGAAACGTGCGGTGTCGCGGGCGGCCGTGGATCCGCAGCATGCAGGCCGGCACCATCGCCCACGTGGCGGCGGGAGGGAAGCTGGCGCGGTAGGCCGTGGGGGACTTGCCGAACATGCGCCCGAAGCTGGTCGTGAACGACCCGACGCTGGTCAGGCCGACCGCGACGCAGATGTCCGCCACGGTCCAGTCGGTGGTGCGCAGCAGCGACGCGGCCCGCTCGAGCCGTCGGGTCAGCAGGTACTGGTGGGGTGACTCGCCGAACGCGCGGCGGAACGCCCGGCTGAAGTGCGCCGGCGACAAGTGCGCGGCACGCGCCATGTCGGCCACGGTGAGCGGCTCGGCGTAATTGCGATCGGCCAGGTCCCGGGCCCGCACCAGGTGGCGCGCCGGCGGCTGTTCGACGAGCACTCGGTACCTCCTCCGTCTCGCGGGCCCATCTTGGCGCATCGGGCGCCCCGATCGCTCCGGGCGCGGCACCGGGACGGCCGGGTCCCCGCCGGCCCGTGCGCAGGGCACCAGTCTCCCGGCCGGGGCTCACCGGCTCGTGGCGGTCGGAGGCGGTGCCGTCGGCGTCGCGCCACGGCGGGCCAGGCGGGAGAGCACGGTGAGCACGAGCGGGATGGGAGCCAGGACGGCCGCCACCAGCCACGCCTCGGCCGGGAGGGTGGTCAGCCCGAGCAGGTCGCGCAACGGCGGCACCCCGAGCGCCAGGCCCTCCAGCGCGAGCGTCAGCGCCAGCGCCCCCCACAGGAACGGGTTGCGGCCCGCCCCGGCGAACCCGTTGGGCGTGTCGCTGCGCGCCGTGAACACGCCGAGCAGCTGGGCGCTGGTGAGGGTGACGAAGGTGAGCGTCTGCTGACCCGCGGACGACAGGTCGAGGGGTCCCCGGCCGATGGCGAAGGCTGCGAGGCCGACCGAGCCGACGAGCAGGCCCTGGGCGGCGATGCGCCGTGTCGTGCCGGCCCCCAGGACCGCCTCGCCCTTGGGGCGCGGGTGCTCGCGCATCGCGTCGTCGCCGCTCGGTTCCAGGGCCAGCGCGAACGAGGGGATCACGTCGATCACCAGGTTGTTCCACAGGATCATCAGCCCGGCGAGCGGCGGATCGACTCCGGCTGCGATGCCGGCGGCCACCACCAGCACGACCGACAGGTGCCACGAGAACAGGAACTGCGCGAACCGGCGCACGTTGGCGAAGATCCGCCGGCCCTCCTCGACGGCGTGCTGCAGGGTGCCGATGTCGTCGTCGAGCAGGACGATGTCGGCGGCTTCGCGGGCGACGTCGGTGCCCACCCGGCCCATGGCCACGCCCACGTCGGCCTGGCGGAGCGCCGGTGCGTCGTTGACGCCGTCGCCCGTGACCGCCACGACCTCGCCGGCCTTCTGCAGCGAGTTGACGATGCGGAGCTTGTCCTCGGGGGCCACCCGGGCGAACACGTCGACGGTGGCTGCGTGGTCGTCGAGCGTCCCGCCGTCGCCCCGCGCCAGGTCGGTGCCGGTCACGACGTCGCCGGTCTCGATGCCCAGCTCGCCGGCGACGGCCTGGGCCGTCCGGGGCTGGTCGCCGGTCACCATCACGACCCGGATCCCTGCCCGGTGCAGCACGCCGATGGCGTCGATGGCCTCGGGGCGGGCCGGGTCCTCGATGCCGATCACACCGAGCACCTCGGCGCCGTCGAACAGCGCGTCGTCGTCGCCCTCGCCGTCCTGCCAGCCGCCGGGCACCTGGTTGCGCGCCACCGCCAGGGTGCGCAGGGCGCGCTCCGCCATGTCGTCGGCGGCGGCAGCGAGGTCCGGCTGCCGCTCGCGGTCGACGATCACCTCGGGCGCACCCTTGATGTGCACGACGTCGCCGTGGACGGTGGCCATGCGCTTGGCGGCAGGGACGAAGGGGACCTCGCCGTCCCGGG
>JAFGPU010000217.1 GCA_016936035.1 Acidimicrobiales bacterium | reverse complement strand
GAGGGCGAGGGTCGCTATCCCACGATCGAGCCCTTCCGCTACCGCGAAGAGGTCGTGTTCAGCCATGTGGGCAAGCCGTTCGTCGCCTACCGGCAGGCGACGGTCGACCTCGCGACCGAGCTGCCGGCGCATGCCGAGGCGGGGTACCTGCGGGCGGTGGCGCCCGGGCGGGTCGAGTTCGTGCTCGCCCATCCCACCGGCATCGTCGAGCTGTCCGGGGGCGAGGTGCTGGCCCAGCCCGACGGTCTGAGCCTGCACCTGATGTCCGACGCGGTCCCGCGGACCGAGACCGCGAAGGAGGTCACCAGCGTCGAGCGCCGCATCACCGTGGTCGGCGACACGCTGCGCTACCAGGTGGCCATGGCGGCGGTCGGTCAGCCCCACCAGCACCACCTCGCGGCCGAGCTGCACCGGCAGCGCTGAACATCGTCGTTCACGGACATGCCGGGCAGGCATGTGTGGTGCCGCGCAGCCCGGACGGGCGCGACCGAGCCGGGCCAGGGCCGGCGACGCCCCAGCACGCCGTCAAACCCGGGCCACACGGCTCGAACGCCCGCCACCCCTCCGTCGGCACCGCCCGTCGCTGCCTCAGAGAGCGTTCACCCGCCTCAACCAACCACTATGAGTGGCCTGACACTGTAAGGTCCAAGACCAGATGGACCGCGAACCGATACCTTCCAGGCATGTGACCGCCGCCATGGGCGGGCACGGCCCGTGAACCTCCAGCAGCTCCGCTACATCGTCGCCACCGCCGACGAGGGCACCATGACGCGGGCAGCCGAGACCATCCACGTCGCCCAACCGGCCCTGAGCCGGGCCATCCGCTCGTTCGAGCGCGAGATCGGCGTGACGGTCTTCGAGCGCAAGGGACGCGGCGTCCGCATCACCCGCGAGGGTGCCGACGTCATCGCCGGCGCCCGGCGCATCCTGTCCGAGGTCGAACGCCTGAGCTCGATCGGCACCAGTCACGCCCTGCGGGTCTGCTCGGTCAGCAGCCAGGCGCGCGAGGTCGCCTCGCCGACCGTCGCCCGGTTCGTCACCGCCGGCCACGGCCGGGCGGCCGTCGAGGTCGCCGACACCTCCGGAGAGGTCGCCGACCACGTCCGCGACGGGCGCGCCCACCTGGGCATCATGGAGCTGCCGGCGCCCGCCGACCTGTGGGTCACCTCGCTGGGGTGGCAGGAGCTGGTGCTCCTCCACCCGGCCGGGTGGTCGCTCGACGACCCGCTCGCCATCGCCGAGCTGTCCAACCTGCCGTTGCTCTCGCCCGGCACCGACGACTGGCGCACCGCGGCGCTCGACAACAACCTGCGGCTGATGGGCGTCGAAGCGACCATCGCCGCCGAGACGACCGACGACGACCTCATCGCTGCGCTCGTGGTCGAGGGCGCGGGCGCGTGGTTCTCGTACGGCCGCCACGCCGCGGCGGCGGTCGCCGGCGGCGCGGGCCTGGTGCACCTCACCCCGCCGGCGGTGCGCGAGATCGGCATCGTCGCCCTCGAACCGCCCCGTGATACCGCCCAGCAGTTCGTCGACCTCGCGCGGGCGGAGACCGCCACGACGCTGCTGCCGGTCGGCGACCCCATCCTGGAGACCGCCATGTGGATCAGCGGAGCGGACGTGCTGGGCAGCGCACCGCCACCGACGTCGGTGCCACCTCCGGCGCGCCCGCCGGCCTGACGCGCGCCCGTCCGCAGGTGGTCGGCACGCCTCAGAAGACGATCGAGACGCTGCCGTCGAGGGCGGGGATCGGCCACAGCGCCACGGCGAGGATGAACGTCGCGACGTCCGACGCGTTGTTCATGGCGTCGCCGTAGCCCTTGTTGAGGGCGACGATCACCCCGATGACGACCCAGACGATCACGACGATCGGAATGCGTACACGTCCGCGCATTGTGCGGCCTCCCATGAAGCTGTCCCGTCCCCAGGACCGGACGAGACGTCGTCCGGCGGGACAGGACTACCCATCGTGCGGGTGGGCCAGCCGCGCGATGGCCGACGACGCCGGCGAGCCCGTTCAGGTGACGGAGATGCGGCGGGGCCCGTGGCCGTTGGTCCGCACGATGTCGGGCGCCACCTGCCCCCCGGCGTCGGACCGCTCGAGCAGGTAGCCCCGTGACCGCACGGTGCGGATCGCCAGCCGCAGCGGCGACAGCCGGCGCCGCAGGCGCAGCACGTGCACGTCGAGGGCGTTGCGCCCCGGCGATCCCCCCGGCCAGCCGGACCGGGCCAGCGCCTCGCGGGACACGACAGCGCCGAAGCGGTCGAGCAACGCCCGGGTGAGGCGGGCCTCGACCGGCGGCAGCGACACCCAGCGATCGCCGAGCCGTAGCACGCCGTCGTCGTCGAGCACCGGCGTGGCGCCGGCGTCGCCGTCGGTGCGGCGGCGCAGCGCCTCGACGCGGACCCGCAGGTCGAGGTCGTCGGCCGGCAGCCGGATCCAGTCCTCGAGGTCGTCGGCCGGGATCGGTGGCGCACCCCGCTCGACCAGCAGCAGCCGCGGCTGCCCGGCTCGACGAAGCTGCTCACGCCGGTCCTGTTCGGCCGGCCACTGGACGAGGGCAACCTCCACGCCCAGGACCGTAGGGAGCGAGCATTTCGCGTTTGTTTCCGACGGATGAACGTCACGCTCGTGACGGTGCCGACCGCCGTCCGTATGCGGATGCCATCACGGTACGTGAGCCTTCGGGCGTGGCTCAGCAGAAGCCTCCCCAGGTTCGTATGCTGCGCCGCCATGGCACGCGAGGACTACCTCAACCATCTCGCATCCGTCCCGCTGTTCTCCGGGTGCACCACCAAGGAGCTGCGCGACATCGCGAAGGCCACCGTCGAGCTCACGCTCGACGAAGGCAAGGAGTTCGTCACCCAGGGCGACGTGGGGCGCGAGGCCTTCGTCATCGTGGAGGGCCGAGCCGATGTCACCCGGGGCGGGCAGACCATCGCCCAGCTCGGCCCCGGCGACTGCGTCGGCGAGCTGGCGCTGCTCGACCACGGCCCCCGCACGGCGACGGTCACCGCCGCCACGCCGCTGACGGTGCTGGTGCTCGGCCCGCGCGAGTTCTCGGGCCTGCTCGACGAGGTCCCCACCCTGACCCACAAGATCCTGGCCGCGCTGGCCAGCCGAGTCCGCGACCTCGACTCCAAGAACTACGGCTGAGACCACGAACGGCGGCTGCGCGACCGGCGCCCGGACGCGCACCCGCCCCCCGACCGTGAGGCCGAGGGGCGGCTGGCGCACGCTGTCAGCGCGGGTCAGATGGCGTCGCTGCCCATCTCCCCCGTGCGGATGCGGGTGGCGCGGTCGACCGGGGTGACCCAGATCTTGCCGTCGCCGATCTTGCCGGTCTTGGCCGCGGTGGCGATGGTCGAGGCCACCTTCTCGGCGTCCTCGGTGCCGCACAGCACCTCGACCTTGACCTTGGGCACGAAGTCGATCTGGTACTCGGCTCCCCGGTAGGTCTCGGTGTGACCTCCCTGGCGGCCGAAGCCCCTGACCTCGGTGACGGTGATGCCCTGCACCCCGGCGCCCTGCAGCGCCTCCTTGACGGCGTCGAGCTTGTGCGGCTTCACGATGGCTGTGACGAGATGGAGCACGTCATCCTCCTCAGGCCGACGCCGGCTCGGGCTCGGCGGCGGCAGGGGCGCCGACGCTCTCGGACGGGATCGATGCCGCGACGTCGATGCCGTAGCCCGGCGAACCGTGCTCCATGACGTCGAGGCCCTCGAGCTCTTCTTCCTCGGTGACCCGCAGGCCGATGGTCTTCTTGATGGCGAGGAACAGCAGGCCGGCGAGACCGGCCACCACCACGAAGTGGGCGATCACGTAGATGCCCTGCGTCCACAGCTGGTCGAGGCCGCCGCCGTAGAACAGGCCGGCGTCCTCGCGGCCGAGGAACGCATCGTCGTACCGGGCGAAGAAGGCGATGGAGAGGGTGCCCCAGGTGCCGCAGACTCCGTGCACCGAGATGGCGCCCACCGGGTCGTCGACCTTGACACGGTCGAAGAACTTCACCGAGGCGACGACGAGCGCACCGCCGACGGCACCGATGACGATGGACATCGTCGTGGTGACCGTGCCCACCGGGGCGGTGATCGACACCAGGCCGGCCAGCAGGCCGTTGGCCGCCATCGACACGTCGGGCTTGCCGTCGGTGATCCAGTTGACGGCCATGGCGACGACGGCGCCGGCGCACGCCGCCAGCAGGGTCCGCACGCCGACCATCATCACGAACTCGTCGGCCGCCAGCTCGGAGCCCGGGTTGAACCCGAACCAGCCGACGAACAGGATCATGGCGCCGATCACCACGAAGGGCATGTTGTGGCCGGGGATCGCACGCGGCTTGCCGTCGGACCCGTACTTGCCCAGGCGAGGACCGAGCACGATCGCACCCATCAGCGCTGCCCACCCGCCCGTGGCGTGCACCACGGTCGAGCCGGCGAAGTCGCTGAAGGGGAACTCGCGCTGGGCGAGCCAGCCGCCACCCCAGGTCCAGCGGAGGATGATCGGGTAGATGATCGCGGTCAGCACGAGCGAGTACGCGAAGTACGACTTGAACTTCGTCCGCTCGGCCATGGCCCCGGAGACGATCGTGGCGGCAGTCGCGGCGAAGGCGGCCTGGAAGAAGAAGCTCGTCGCCGGTGACAGCCCCTCGGTGAAGCCCGAGTCGATGCCGTCGACGCCGAAGCCGCCCCACCCGACGTACTTGCCGAGCCCGCTGCCGGTGTCTCCCTGGAACCCGATCGAGAACCCGACGAGCACGAAGGCGAGCACGCCCGCCGACATGTCCATCAGGTTCTTCATCATGATGTTGGCGACGTTCTTCGCGCGGGTGAGACCTGCCTCGACCAGGCCGAACCCAGCCTGCATGAAGAAGACCAGGACGCCGGCGATGAAGACCCAGAGGTTGTCGAGCACCACCTGAGGTGCGACACCTTCCGGGACATCTTGAGCTGCGGCCGGGGAAGCGATTGCCACCACGCCCACGCCCGCGATCACCGCTCCGGTGAGCAGCTTGCGTTTCACACGAACCTCCCAAGGGTCGTCGGACCGAGCCGACGGTAAGGAGGGCGTGTTTCGCGATAATTCCCGAGTGATGACGGGCGGACGTATGTCTGCTGTCGGCTGTCCGACAGGAACCTGAACCGAACCTGTCGGGCGCCGAGACCGGTCAGCCGTCGCGAAGTGACCGTCAGGTAACCGGGCGCCACGAACCCGGACCAGGATTCCGCGCCGCCAGGCCGGGTTCAGTAGGTTCAGGCGCGTGAGCAGCCCAGAGAGCACGCCGGCGGCGCCCTCCGCGCGCCGCATCAAGCCGACCCAGATCGCACTGGCGGTCGGGATCGCGTTCGCGCTGATCACCGCCGCCTCGGGCATCATCGCCACGGTGCTCCAGTGGCACGACGACTCGCCGGTGCAGCGCGAGGTGTTCGGCAACGTCCCGTCCGCGTGGAAGGCCGTCTTCTACACGGTCATCCCCGTCGTCATCGTGATCGGTGCGGTGATGTTCGCCCAGCGGGTCAGGAACTGGCAGCGGGGAGCGCCCGACAACCGCGCCACCACCAAGAAGAACGTCGCCACCCGCCTGAAGGACTTCCGGGCCGGCGTCTACATGCAGACCCTGCTGCGCGATCCGGCGGCCGGAGTCATGCACTCGCTCATCTACTTCAACTTCCTGGTGCTGCTCGCCGTCACCACGGTGCTCGAGGTGAACCACCAGATGCCCGAGAGCGCCAAGTTCCTGCACGGCGGCGTCTACCAGGGCTACTCCCTGGTCGGCGACGTGGCCGGCGCCCTCTTCGTCGTCGGGGTCGTGTGGGCCATCGTGCGCCGCTACGTGCAGCGGCCCTACCGCATCCGCATCAAGTCCAAGCCCGAGCACGCCCTCATCCTCGGCACCTTCCTCGCCATCGGCATCACCGGCTTCGGCGCCGAGGCCTACCGCATCGCCCTGGCCGGCCGGCCCGACTTCGAGAAGTGGTCGGTCATCGGCTACCCGCTGGCGGGCGTCGTCGAGGACACGGCCAGCCTGTCGGGCTGGCACCAGGGCTGGTGGATCGCCCACGTGGCCGCGTTCGTGCTCTTCCTGCTGATCCTGCCGGTGACGATGCTGCGGCACATGTTCACCTCGCCGCTCAACATGTACCTGCGCGACCGCGAGCGGCCCAAG
>JAFGPU010000216.1 GCA_016936035.1 Acidimicrobiales bacterium | reverse complement strand
GACGAACCGCTCGACGGGGTCGAGGATCTGGTCGGGGTCGACGGCGACGAAGTGGTCGGCGCCCTCGAGCTCGACGAAGCGGGCCCCCGGGATGCGGTCGGCGAGGTAGCGACCCTCGTCGACATGGGCATCGACGTCGTCGCGGCGGTGCAGGACCAGCGTCGGTGCCTGCACGGCTCCCAGGACGTCGCGCACGTCGACGAGCGAGTTCATCTCGATGAGCGCCCGCGCTGCGCCCGGGCTGGTGGCGGACCGGCAGCGCTCGCCCCACCATCGGGCGAGCTCGTCGTCGGCGCCGGGGCACATGTGGCGCATGTCGGCCTCCCACGCCCAGTCGCGCTCGAGCTGCTCCGCGTACCGTGCCCGCTCTGCCGGCCGAAACCCCCACGGGTAGTCCGGCGCCCACAGGCGGCGGGCGTAGCTCGAGTAGATGACGAGCGCGTGCACGCGCTCGGGGTAGGTGGCGGCGTACAGGATCGACATGGGCCCGCCCTCGGAGTATCCGAACAGCACGGCGCGCTCGGACCGCGCCGCGTCCATGACCGCCGCCACGTCACCCATGCGGGTCTCGAGGTCGGGGACCGTGCCGGGCCGATCGGACATGCCGGTGCCCCGCTTGTCGAACCTGATCAGGTGCGAGAACGTGCCGAGCCGGTGGAGGAAGTGGGCGTGCCGCGGCTCGGTCCAGTCGAGCATCAGGTGCGACACGAACCCGGCGACGAGCAGCAGGTCGACGTCCCCCCGGCCCGTGACCTGGTAGGCGATGTTGAGGTCGTCGCTGCGGGTGTAGCGGATCGGCGACGCGGCATCCTCGGCGACCGCAGCCGCGTCGTCGCCCCGGCCGGCGCCGGCGGGCGCCGGCGTGGCCGAGTCGTCCGCCCGTTCGTCGGGCACCTCGTGCGTCGGGGCCACGAACCGGTACCCGCGACCATGCACCGTGCGGATGCAGCGTTGCCGCCGGCCGTCGTCACCGATCGCCCGGCGGGCGGCCTTGAGCCGGCTGGTCAGCGCCGACTCCGAGACGAACCGGTCGCCCCACACCTCGTCCAGCAGCTCCTCCTTGGGCACGACGCGGCGGCGGTGGCGCAGCAGGTGGGCCAGCACGTCGAACACCTGCGGCTCGACCTGGACCGGCTCGCCGGACCTGCGCAGCTCGAGCGCGTCCGTGTCGAGCTCGCAGTCCTCGAACCGGTACCGCATCGGTGACGAGTCTCCCACGGTGCGTCACCTCCGGCCGTGCGGGGGTGACTGCGGTCACGCGGCCGGGGCCACCCCCGCACGATCTCCAGAACGTCTCCACGGCGTCTCCATGTCTGGAGGCGGGCCCTCCCGCATGGTGGGCACATGACCGACGCGACCTCCACCGGAGCGGCCGAGCACGACGTGATCGTGGTCGGCGGCCGCTGTGCCGGCGCAGCCACCGCCATGTTGCTCGCCGCCCAGGGGCTCGACGTCCTCGTCCTCGACCGGGCCGCGCTGCCGAGCGACTGCCTCTCGACCCATGCCATCGCCCGGGGCGGTGTGGTCCAGCTCGCCCGCTGGGGGCTCCTGGACGCCGTCATCGCCAGCGGGGCCCCCGAGATCCGCACCGTGTCGTTCCACCTCGGTGACGGTGAGGTCGTCGAGCGCACGGTGAAGGACGCGGCAGGCGTGGACGTGCTGCTCGCTCCCCGCCGCTACGTGCTCGACGACATCCTGGTGTCGGCCGCGATCGATGCGGGCGCCCGGTTCGAGACCGAGGTGAGCGTCAACGGCGTCCTCACCGACGAGGCGGGCCGGGTCACCGGCGTGACCACCCGCGACCGGGACGGAACCGTCCGCGAGCGGCGGTCGTCGTTCGTCGTCGGCGCCGACGGCGTGCACTCGCGCATCGCCCGCGCCGTCGGCGCCGGGATGGTCGACGAGCGCCCGTCCGAGGGTGCCACCCACTACGCGTACGTCGCGGGCCTCGACGCCGACGGCTTCGAGTTCCACGTCGGGCCCGACGCGTTCGCCGGCGTGTTCCCGACCCACGACGGCGAGTGCAACGTGTGGGTCTGCTGCCCGGCCGACGACGCCGGCATCGGTGCCGACGACCGGACCGGCGACTTCACGGCCCTGCTGCAGCGGGTGGCCCCGAGCCTGGCCGACCGGGTCGGCCGCGCCCGGGTGACCTCGGCCGTCCGCGGTGCCGTGCGCCTGCCCAACCACGTCCGGGTGGCGGCGGGCAGCGGGTGGGCCCTGGTGGGCGACGCCAGCTACCACCGCGACCCGATCACGGGCCACGGCATCACCGACGCCTTCCGTGACGCCGACCTCCTGGCACGACGCCTCGGCCAGGCCCTGCGCGGCGAGGTTCGCGAGGACGAGGCGATGGCCGCCTACGCCCTCGAGCGGTACCGGGCGCTGGCGCCGATCTTCGACGTGACCTGCCAGCTGGCGGCCTACCCGCCCGCCGACGAGTTCGTCGCCCTGCAGAAGCGCCTGAGCGACCTGCTCGAGGCCGAGGCGGCATGGCTGGCCTCGCTGCCGCCGGTCACCGGGCCTGCGCTCGTGCCGGCCTGACCGTCCCTCCTCCATCCCCATGACCATCAGAGACACCACACATAGGAGAACCACCCCATGAGCACCACCCAGTCACCTGTCCGCAACGGCGTCGACACCGCGACGCTGTTCGCCACCCTCGACGCGGTGAAGCAGGCCCCCGAAGCGGCCAGGTTCCAGTTCCGGGCCCGCAACGAGTGGGTGTCCGGCACCCACAGCCGGACGACCATCGACGACTTCTTCGGCGTCGGCGAGGAGCGGGCGCACGACGCTCCGACGACCCTCGACGTCGACCACCCGAAGGTACTGGTCGGTGGCGACAACGGCCCGACCCCGGTCGAGTACGTCCTGCACGGCCTCGCCGGCTGCCTGACCGCCGGCATGGCCAACATCGCTGCGGCCCGCGGCGTCGAGCTCACCGAGGTGACCTCCACGGTGGAGGGCGACATCGACCTCAACGGCATCCTCGGCCTCGACGGCGATGTCCGCAACGGGTTCCAGAACATCCGGGTGACCTTCGACGTCAAGGGCGACGCCCCGGCCGAGAAGCTGCGCGAGATCGTCGAGCAGTCCCGGGCGCGCTCCGCCGTGTTCGACATCATCACCAACACGGTCCCGGTGACCATCGAGGTCGTGGCGGGCTGACAGGGGCGGGTGACCGGCAGCGCGCCGGTCACCCGCTCCGCCGGCCCGAGGAGGACTCATGGTTGCCACCATCGCCCCGCCGACGACATCCGAGACCCACCACGGCGACGCGCCGTTCGCGCCGCCGACAGAGCACCGCCGGCACCACCTGCTGGCCGGCGCCCGGGCCATGGCACCGTGGCTGCTCGGCATCGTCCCCTTCGGCCTCGTCATCGGCGTCGGCGCCGCCCGGGCCGACGTGTCCACGTTCGCCGGGTGGCTCGGGGCGCCGCTGATCTTCGGCGGCAGCGCGCAGGTCGCGACCATCCAGCTGCTCGACAGCGGCGCCGCGGCGGGCGTGGTGGTCGTGGCCGCCCTCGCCGTGAACCTCCGGCTGGTCCTGTACTCGGCCACGATGGCGTCCCACTGGCGCGGGGCCCCCCGCTGGTGGCAGGCGCTGGCCGCCGCGCTGCTGGTCGACCCGTCGCTGTCGGTCGGCGTCGACGGCTACGAGCGGGCCGCGACGGCCCGGCACGGCCACCTCCACTACATGGGGGGCGCCGTCACCCTGCTGGCCGCCTGGGTGACCGCCATCACCATCGGTGCCACGCTCGGCACAGCGCTCCCTGCGGGCCTGCAGCTCGACCTCGTGATCCCGCTGTTCCTCATCGGCGAGGTGGTGCCCCGGCTGACCACGCCGGCCGTCCGGCGGTCGGTCGCGGTGGCCGCTGCGCTGGGCGTGGTCGCCACGTGGGCGCCGCTGCACCTCGGGTCGCTGATCGCCATCGGCGGCGGCCTCGTCGTCGCACTGTCCGCCGGCG
>JAFGPU010000215.1 GCA_016936035.1 Acidimicrobiales bacterium | reverse complement strand
GGTCGTCGATCCCGGGGTCGGCACCAGCCGGCGCGGCGTGGCCATCGAGGTCGGCGACGGTCAGTCGTTCCTGGTCGGCCCCGACAACGGGCTGCTGGCGCCGGCGGTCGGCCTGGTGGGCGGGGCCACCGCCGCGGTCGAGCTGACCGAGCCGCAGTACCAGCTGCCCGCGCCCGGCCCCACCTTCGCCGGACGCGACGTGTTCGGGCCCGCCGCCGCCCACCTGTGCGCCGGCGTGCCGCTGGACGAGCTCGGCCCCCGGGTCGACCCGGCGGAGCTGGTGCCCGGCATCGTGCCTCTGCCCCGCGACGAGGACGGCGCCATCGTGGGCGAGGTGCTGTGGGTCGACCGCTACGGCAACTGCCAGCTCAACATCGACCCCGAGGCCGTCGAGGCGTGGGGCGACCGGGTCCAGCTGCGGTGGACCAAGCCCCGGGAGGGCGTGCGCACGGCCCAGCGGGTCTCGGCCTTCGGCGACCTCGGGCCCAACCAGGTCGGCCTCGTCGTCGACAGCTACGGCCTCCTCGCCGTGAGCGTCCGCAACGGCTCGGCGTCCGAGACACTCGGCATCCTGGCCGGCGACGAGCTGTCGCTGGTGCCGCTCGACGACGGGGCCGACAGCCCCGACGCCGACGTCGACGCCGGCGACGCCTCCCGCCCCCCGGGCGCGACCTCGCCCGTCACCCTCCAGCAGCGAAGGCCCTCATGAGACCCGGAACGACGATCGTCCTCGCCATCCTCCTGGCCCTCATCCTGGGGGCGTCCGCCATCCAGCTGCTGATCCTGGCCCGCTAGACCCTGCCCTGCGGGTCAGGCGCGCGCCTCGACGGCCAGATGCGTCGCCGGACGGCGCCCGTCCTGCAAGACTTTCGGCCCGATGAACCTGGCGACCGTCATCGAGGCCCACGACGCCGAGCGCGTCGCGCTCATCAGCCGCGGCAAGACGACCACCTACGGGCAGCTGCGCGAGCAGGTCGCGCAGATCCGCGGGGCGCTCGTGGCCAGCGGCGTCGCGCCCGGCGACCGCGTGGCGATCGTGTCGGCCAACAACTGGTACTTCGTGGCCGGATACCTGGCGACCCTGGGGGTCGGCGCCGTCGCCGTGCCCCTCAACCCGCAGAGCCCGCCGCCCGAGATCACCCGCGAGCTGGCGCTGGTGGGCGCCAAGCTCGCCCTGGTCGGGCCGTCGGGACGGCGGACCGTGGCCGAGGCCGACGCGGCATCGCTGCCCGGGTACGCGGGCAGCGTCGAGGTGGGCGACCTGCTCGGCGCCGACCCTGCGCCCGTGGTCGAGCGCCAGGACGACGACGTGGCGGCCCTGCTGTTCACCAGCGGCACCGTCGGCGCGCCGCGGGCGGCCATGCTCACCCACGGCAACCTGACCGCCAACATCGCACAGCTGCTGGCCAGCCCCGAGCGGCCCGAGGGCGCGGACGACGTCGCGCTCGGCGTGCTGCCGCTGTTCCACGTCTTCGGGCTCAACACGCTGCTGGGCCTGGCGCTGCACGTGGGCGCCACGATCGTCCTCGTCGAGCGGTTCGATCCCCACACGACGCTCGAGGCCATCGGCCGCCACGGCGTCACGGTCGTGTCGGGCGTGCCCACCATGTGGGCCGCGTGGGCCGGCCTGCCCGGTGCGGCGCCCGACGCGATGGCCTCGGTCCGCCTCGCGGTGTCGGGTGCTGCGCCGCTCGATCCGGTCGTGCGCCGGGCCGTGCGCCAGCGCTTCGGCGTCGACCTCGTCGAGGGCTACGGCTTGACCGAGGCGTCGCCGGCGGTCACGAGCGGGTTCGGGCACGACGCACCCGACGGCAGCATCGGCGTGCCGCTGCCGGGCGTCTCGGTGCGCCTCGTCGACGCGAGCGGCGAGGACGCGCTGGTGGGCGACCCCGGCGAGATCTGGGTCAAGGGGCCCAACGTGTTCGCGGGGTACTGGCACGACGACGAGGCCACGCAGGCTGCGCTGACCCCCGAAGGGTGGCTGCGCACCGGCGACATGGCGGTGGTCGACGACGCCGGCTACCTGTCGCTGGTCGACAGGGCCAAGGACGTCATCATCGTGTCGGGGTTCAACGTCTACCCCGGCGAGGTCGAGGAGGTGCTGGCCGAGCACCCCGCGGTCGACGCCGCTGCTGTGGTCGGGGTGCCGCACCCCCACTCGGGCGAGGCGGTCAAGGCGTTCGTCGTGCCCGCGCCCGGTGCGCACGTCGACGAGGACGCCGTCATCGACCACGCCGGCCGCCACCTGGCGCGCTACAAGTGCCCGTCGACCGTCGAGTTCGTCGACGAGCTGCCCCACGGGATCACCGGCAAGGTCGTGCGCCGCGCCCTCCGCTGACCGAGGAGACGCGCTGCGGACGGCCCCCGAGCCCCCGAGGCCGCAGCGGCCGTGCCCGGGGCGTGCGACCTCTGGCATCGACGGCGGTGCCGGCGGGGTAGACGGATGGCATGGACGCACCGTCAGCACCCGACGACCCCTGGGCCCGACCGCCGGGCGTCGACGACGCCACGGTCGAGGCCACCGGTACCCTCAGCGAGGCGCTCGAGTGGGTCGAGCGCGCCCGTGGCCACCTCTACGAGTTCCACCAGCTGATGGGCCATGCGGACGCGACGTTCGGCGACGCCGCGGACCAGCTGGCCGCGGCCGGCCACGAGGGCATGGCCGACCTGGTGCGGCGCGAGGTCGTGGGCCGGAACGTGGTGCACGGGCGGTGGACGTTCCAGGTGGTCGAGGAGTTCGACGACGACTACTACCGGCCCGTGGCCGAGGCCGAGCGCCAGGTGCGCGACGCGCTGGTCGCCGGGCGCCGGCACATCTTCGAGGCCGAGCTCAAGGACGCGCGCCGCACCCCGGGCCGCCGCCACCACGAGCGGCGCCCCGGTGACGTGGAGCGCGGTTGACCCAGGCGCCGCCCGCCCGAGAGTGACGCGCACCGCTCGGAGCGTGCCGAGCGGGCCGTGCGGCAACGAAGGCCAGGTCAGACGGGGGCGCTTGTGACCACGTGAACAAGCGGCGGTAGCATCCCGGGCCATGGCCGAGGGCAGCAAGCGCCAGGCGCGCAAGATCCCCGAAGCGACGGTCGCGCGCCTGCCGATCTACCTCCGCAGCCTCCTCGAGGCCGCCGGCGACGGCCTGCCCACCATCTCGTCCGAGCGGCTCGCCGAGCTGTCGGGCTTCAACGCCGCCAAGGTGCGCAAGGACCTGAGCTACCTGGGCAGCTACGGCACCCGGGGCGTCGGCTACGACGTCGAGTACCTGCAGTACCAGATGAGCCGCGAGCTGGGCCTGACCAAGGACTGGCACGTCGTCATCGCCGGCCTCGGCAACCTCGGCCACGCGCTGGCCAACTACGGCGGGTTCGGCGACCGGGGCTTCCCGGTGGCGGCGCTCGTCGACGCCGACCCCCGGGTGGTCGGCACCGACATCAACGGCATCACCGTCCGCCACATCGACGAGCTCGACGCCATCGCCGCCGAGTCCCAGATCGACATCGGCATCATCGCCACACCTGCGTCCGCCGCCCAGGAGGTGGCCGATCGCATGATCGCCGCCGGCGTCAGCTCGATCCTCAACTTCGCGCCGACGATCGTGTCGGTGCCCGCCGAGGTGTCGCTGCGCAAGGTCGACCTCGCGGTCGAGCTGCAGATCCTCAGCTTCTACCAGCAGCGCCGTGGCGGCGCCGGCAGCACGTCGTCGCTGCCGCCCGAGACAGCCGCCGCGCCCCCGGCCGGCTAGGCCGAACGCCGCCGTGCCGGTCGACGCACCCCTGTACCCGGTGAACCTGCTGGTCGCCGGGCGCCCGTGCCTGGTGGTGGGCGGGGGCCGGGTGGCCGCCGGCAAGGTCCGGGGCCTCGTCGAGGCGGGCGCGCGGGTCACCGTCGTGGCGCCCGACGTCGACGACCACCTCGCCGCCATGGCCGGCGCGCCGCCCGCCGGCGGGTCCGGGGGCACCGTGGCGATCGAGCGCCGGTCCTATCGCCGGGGCGAGGTCGCGGGATACCGTCTCGTCGTGGCGGCAACGGGCGATCCCGTGGTCAACCAGCTCGTCTACGACGACGGCGAGGCCGCAGGCGTGTGGGTCAACAGCGCCGACGACCCCCAGCGCTGCAGCGTCACCCTCCCCGCGCGCGTCCGCCAGGGGCGCCTCACGGTCACGGTCTCCACCGGAGGGCACAGCCCCGCCGTCGCCGCCTGGCTCCGCGACCGCCTCGCCGGCGAGCTGGGACCGGAGTACGACCAGCTCATCGGCCTGCTGTCGGAGGCGAGGAACGAGGTCAGGTCACAGGGAACCGGCACCGAGCAACTCGATTGGCGGCGGGCGCTCGATTCGGGAATCCTTGATCTGGTCAGGGCCGGCCGGCTCGAAGATGCCAAGGAGCGCTTGCGCGCGTGTCTGTCGTCGTCATCGGATTGAACCACCGCACGGCTCCGCTCGACCTGCTCGAGCGGATGACCATCGGCGAAGGCCAGCTGCCCAAGGCCCTGCACGACCTGTGCACCCGCGAGCACGTCAGCGAGGCCGTGGTCCTCTCGACGTGCAACCGCACCGAGGTGTACGCCGCCGCCGAGCGCTTCCACGGCGCCTACAGCGACATCCGCGGCTTCCTCGCCGACTTCTCGTACCTGCCCCCCGACGAGTTCTCCGACCACCTCTACGTCCACTACGACTCGGCGGCCGCCTCGCACCTGCTGTCGGTCACCGCCGGTCTCGACTCGGCGGTCCTCGGCGAGAGCGAGATCCAGGGCCAGGTCAAGCAGGCCTGGGAGCGCGCCCGAGACGAGGGCGCGGCCGGCGC
>JAFGPU010000214.1 GCA_016936035.1 Acidimicrobiales bacterium | reverse complement strand
GGCGCTGGTGCGACGAGCGGCGCGGCGGCGCGACCGCCTCCGTACCGAGCTCGTCGCAGCCGGGGCGCTCATGGTCGTGGGCACCGTCGCCCTCTGGCTCCAGCACATGGACCCGCTGCCGTTGGTGCTGGCGGTGCTCCTCCCCCACCTAACCGCGCTCGGAGGTGGCGTGCTGCTGGCTGTCGTCGCCGCCGGACGCGCCGACCGCCCCCGCCTGGAGCGGTGGGCCCGCCGGTGCCCGCCGCCGGCGGTCTGCTGGCCCCTCGGGATCCTGGCCATCATGTGGACACCCGGGCGCGCGATGTCGATGTCCGACACCACGACGAGCTGGACGGTCCTGGCCTTCGCTCAAGTGGCCGGCGGGCTGCTGCTCGCCGCGCCAGTCATGCTCGGGGCCGGGTCCGGGGGGGCGGTCTCACGGGGGTTGCGCAGCCGGCTCCTCGTCGCGACGGGCATCGTCAGCTACGGCGTCTACCTGTGGCATTACGACATCCTCGGTGACCTCGAGGTCGCCCCGCTCGACCAGGGCGTGTGGCAGGCGTTCGCCGCCCTCGCCGTGCTGCTCATGGTGTCGGTCGGCGCCGGCCTGCTGAGCTATCGCGTCGTCGAGCGACCCGCCCTCGCCTGGGCGCGCCGCCGGGGCAGCGCTCGTCCGTGACCGGCCCTTACGCGTAGACGACCCCTCGGCCGCGGGCGGCGGCGAGCCGGGTCTGCGGCCGGGCCGCCGGTTCGGGCCGCACCTCCGGTTCTGCGAGGATGGACCGGTGGCTCGCTTCCTGCCCTTTCCCGGCATCCGCTACGACCTCGGCCGCCTCGCTCTCGACCAGGTCATCAGCCCCCCCTACGACGTCATCGACGAGGCGCAGCGCGCCGAGCTGGCCGGCCGCGACCCGCACAACGCCGTGCGCATCGACCTGCCGGTCGCCGAGGGCGGGCGCGACCGCTACCAGGTCGCGTGCTCGTTGCTGAACGGCTGGCGTGCCTCCGGCGTGCTCGTCACCGACGAGCGGCCCACCTTCACGATCTACCGCATGGCCTACGTCGACGACGCCGGGGTCGCCCAGCACACCACCGGGGTCATCGGTGCGCTCGAGCTCAGCCCTCCCGGCGCCGACATCCTGCCCCACGAGCACACCACCCCCAAGGCCAAGAGCGACCGCCTCGACATGCTGCGCTCGTGCCGGGCGAACACGTCGGCCATCTGGGGGCTGTCGCTCGCCAAGGGCCTGACCGACCTGTTGCCCGTCGACGTCGAGCCCACGGCGGTCGTCGACGACGGCGAGGGGGTGGTGCACACCGTGTGGGTGGTCGACGACCCAGAGCGGTGCGCCGGCATCGCCGAGGCCGTCGCCGCGCACCCGGTCGTCATCGCCGACGGCCACCACCGCTACGAGACGTCGCTCGCCTACCGGCGCGAGCGCGAGGCCGCCGACGGCCGGGCCGGTGCTGCGGAGGCCACGATGGCGTACGTGGTCGAGCTCGTCGAGGACGAGCTGACGGTGCGAGCCATCCACCGGCTCATCGACGGGCTGCCCGACGGCACCGACCTGGTCGCCGCGCTCGACCCGTGGTTCGAGGCGGTCGGGCCGCCGCCCGCCGGTACGGCGCTCACCACGGCCATGGTCGACGCCGGCGCCCTGTGCGCGGTCACGCCGCACGGCGACGTGCTCCTGCGCCCCCGCCCGGACGCGCTCGCGTCTGCCGCCGACCTCGACTCGGCCCGCCTCGACGTCGCCCTGGCGGCGCTCCCCGAGCACGCGCTGCGCTTCCAGCACGGCGTCGACAACGTGCGTGCCGCCGTCGCCGGTGGCGACGCCCAGTTCGGCGTGCTGCTGCGGCCCGCGACGGTGGCCCAGATCGAGACCAACGCCCACAGCGGTCAGCGCATGCCACCCAAGACCACGTTCTTCCACCCCAAGCCCAAGACCGGCCTGGTGTTCCGCGACCTGGCCTGATCCCGTCGGCGTCGGGCGCCCGACTCGACGGCCAACGCGACTGCGTCCGCGCCATCGCGGGGTACGTTGCCCGCCATGGACGTCGACACCGCTCTCGAGTTCCTGCGGACCAACCATCGAGCCGTCATGGCCACCACACGCGCCGATGGCACGACGCAGATGTCGCCCGTCACCGTCGGCGTCGACGACGAGGCGCGGGTCGTCGTGTCGACCCGCGAGACGGCGTACAAGGTGCGCCACCTGCGGGCGATGCCGTATGCCGCCGTGTGCGCCTTCACCGACGGGTTCTACGGCGACTGGGTGCAGGTGGAGGGCCCGGTCGACGTCGTGTCCCTGCCCGACGCGATGGAGCCGCTGGTCGACTACTACCGCCGCATCAGCGGTGAGCATCCCGACTGGGACGACTACCGCCGGGCGATGACCGACGAGCGACGGGTCCTGGTGCGCATGTCGGTCGAGCGCGCAGGACCGACCGTCTCGGGCTGAAGCGCCGTCAGCCCGCCGTCACGCGCCGGCGCGACCCGGCGACGACGAGCCTGTAGCCGAGGTCCGTCTCGGCGCGCCCGAGCAGGTGGCCGTAGCGGTCGTGCCAGGCGCCGCTGTCGAGGTCGGCGGCGAGTCGCGCCATCGCCCGCTCGACGACCGGCCCCGGCAGCAGGCTCAGCGACGAGATCGAGGTTCGGACCGCGGGGTCGAGGTAGGCCTCCGGGCGGGCCCAATGGGCGCCCAGCACGCCGTCGGTGATGTCGGCAGGCACCGGCAGGGTGCTGACCTCGGCCCCGGGCAACCCCGCGACGACGGCCGCCAGGGTGGCGAGCGTCGCCTCGTGCACCGCGATCTCCGGCAGGTAGTCGGCCACCAGCCAGAAGCGGGCGGTGACCTCCGGCGCCCAGGTGACGACCACCTGCCGAGCCGCGACGCGCCGCAGCTCGGCGAGCCCGGCCGCCGCGTCGGTCCAGTGGTGGGTGGTGAGCACGGCGAGGGCGGCGTCGACGGTCGCGTCCGCGACGGGCAACGCCTCGGCGACCCCCCGCACGACGGGGGCCGACCCGGCGGGACGCTGGGCGATCATCCGGGAGGACGGCTCGATCGCGATGGTGGACCGGTCGGCCGGCTCGTACGAGCCCGCCCCCGCCCCGACGTTGACGACGGTGGCGGCGTCGCCCAGGGCGGCGTCGATCGCCGCCTGCCAGCGGTGGTCGGCGACGCGTTGCGCGGTGTACCCCCGGCCGATGCGGTCGTACACCGGCTCGCCGGCGGTGCCCCCACCGCCCTCGGTCATGGCAGAGCGGGCGCGACCTCGGCGGCGATGAGGCGCAGGTGGTCGAGATCGGCGAGGTCGAGCACCTGCAGGTAGATGCGCTCGGCCCCGGCCTCGACGTAGGACGCGATCGTGTCGGTCACCTCGGCCACCGTGCCGGCGGCGCCGTTGGCTCGCACCTCGTCGGGCGCGCGACCGATGGCCGATGCGCGCCTGCGGAAGCTCGGCTCGTCCTCGCCGCAGCACACCACCAGCGCCGCGGACCAGGTCATGGTCGCCGGGTCGCGATCGGCGGCCTCGCACGCCGCCGAGACGGCCGCGATCTGGGGGCCGAAATCGGCCAGCGGTGGAAACGGCACGTTGAACTCGTCCGCGTAGCGCGCCGCCAGCGCCGGCGTGCGGGTCTTGCCCCATCCCCCGACGATCACCGGTGGCCGCGGCGACTGCGCGGGCTTGGGCAGCGCCGGTGAATC
>JAFGPU010000213.1 GCA_016936035.1 Acidimicrobiales bacterium | reverse complement strand
CCTGCTGCTGCCGAACGTGCCGCAGTTCCCGATGCTCTACTACGGGGTGCTGCGCGCCGGCGCGGTGGTGGTGCCGATGAACCCGCTGCTGAAGGCCCGCGAGATCGCCTACTACCTGGAGGACTCCGGCGCCAAGCTGCTGTTCGCGTGGGACGCGACCGCCGCCGAGGCCGGCAAGGGCGCCGAGGCGGCCGGGGCCGGCTTCGTCTCGGTGGCGCCGGCAGCCTTCGACCGGCTGCTGGGCGAGCCGGCGCCGGAAACGGCGGTGGCCAGCCGCGCGGACCACGACACGGCGGTGCTGCTGTACACCTCGGGCACGACCGGCAAGCCCAAGGGGGCCGAGCTCACCCACGCCAACCTGCGGCGCAACGCCGCGGTGTCGGCGACCACCCTGTTCGACCTCGGACCCGAGGACGTGGTCATGGGCTGCCTGCCGCTGTTCCACTCTTTCGGCCAGACCTGCGGGCTGAACGCCGCCGTCGGCAGCGGTGCCTGCCTCACCCTGGTGCCGCGGTTCGACCCGGCCACGGCGTTGGAGGTGATCCAGCGGGACCAGGTGACGGTCTTCCAGGGGGTCCCGACGATGTACGCGGCGCTGCTCAACCATCCACACCGCCGCCAGTTCGACGTCGGCTCGCTGCGGTTGTGCGTGTCCGGTGGGGCCGCGCTGCCGGTGGAGGTGTTGCGCGGCTTCGAGGACGCCTTCGGCTGCGTCATCCTGGAAGGCTACGGCCTGTCGGAGACCTCGCCGGTCGCGTCGTTCAACCATCCCGACCGGGAGCGCAAGCCTGGCTCGATCGGCACCCCCATCCAGGGCGTGGAGATGCGGCTGGTCGGTTCCGCCGGCGAGGAGGTGGCGGCCGGTGAGGTCGGCGAGATCGCGATCCGGGGCCACAACCTCATGCGCGGCTACTGGGGCCGCGAGGACGCGACCCGCGAGGCGGTCCCCGACGGCTGGCTGCGCACCGGCGACCTGGCCCGCCAGGACCAGGACGGCTACTTCTTCATCGTCGACCGCAAAAAGGACCTGATCATCCGCGGCGGCTACAACGTCTACCCGCGGGAGATCGAGGAGGTGCTCTACGAGCACCCGGCGGTCGCCGAGGCCGCCGTGGTCGGCATCCCCCACCCGACCCATGGGGAGGAGGTCGCGGCTGCGGTGGTCCTCAAGCCCGGGGCCCAGGCCACCCCGGCGGAGCTGCAGGCCTTCTGCCGGGAGCGGGTCGCGGCCTACAAGTATCCCAGGCACGTGTGGCTGGAGGCGGCCCTGCCCAAGACGGCCACCGGGAAGCTGCTGCGCCGCGAGGTGGTCCCGCCCAAGGGCCTGGCGCCGTGAACGGCCAGCCCCCGGACCTCCCGGCGGCGGCCACGGAGGCCGCCGCGGCGGCGGCGGCCCTGGATCTGCTGGTGGCGGCTGCCGCGCTCGGGCCGCTGCGCCGGTTCCTGCCGGGCCGCGCCGGCATCCGCTCCGCCGCCGGGCTGGCCCGCCGGCCGCACAGGCTGGCACGCCAGGCGGCCGCCCTGGCCGGGGAACTCGCCCGCGTCGGCGTCGGCAGGTCGACCCTGGCACCCCCGCCCCGGGACCGCCGCTTCACCGACCCCGCCTGGACCTCCAACCCGCTGCTGCACCGGCTCGTCCAGGCCTACCTGGCAGCCGGGCAGACCGCCGAGCGGCTGCTGGCCGACGCCGACCTGCAGTGGCGCGACGCCGAGCGGATGCGCTTTGTGGTCGACAACCTCGTGCACGCGCTCGCCCCTAGCAACAACCCGCTCGCCAGCCCGGTCTTCTGGAAGGCCCTGGTCGACTCCGGCGGCGGCAACCTCATCCGCGGCGCCCGACACCTAGCCGCCGACCTGGCCACGCCACCACGGGTGCCAACCATGGTGGCCGCCGACGCCTTCGAGGTCGGCGCCGACCTGGCACTGACCCCCGGGGCGGTCGTGCTGCGGACCCCGGTATTCGAGCTGCTGCAGTACCAGCCGCAGACGCCCCGGGTGCGTCGCGTGCCGCTGCTTATCGTCCCGCCGATGATCAACAAGTACTACATCCTGGACCTCGCCCCCGGCCGCAGCCTTATCGAGCACCTGGTCGGCAGCGGCCAGCAAGTCTTCGTCATCTCCTGGCGCAACCCCGACGCCCGCCACCGCGACTGGGGCGCCGACACCTACGGGCAGGCGATCCTGGAGGCGCTGGAGGCAACCCGGCGGATCTGCCGGGCCGACCGGTCGCTGCTGCTGGGGCTGTGCTCGGGTGGGATCCTGGCGGCCATGGTGCTGGCCCACCTGGCCGCCACCGGCCGGCAGCACCGCATGGCCGGGTTCGGCCTGGCGGTGAGCGTGCTGGACCAGGCCCGCGCCGGGATGGCCAGCGCCGCCCTGGACGAGGGGACCGCCAAGGCGGCCGTCGCCGCCTCGGCGGCGCGCGGGTTCCTGGACGGCCGGGCCCTGGCCGAGGTGTTCGCCTGGCTGCGTCCCGGCGACCTGATCTGGCCCTACTGGGTCAACAACTACCTGCAGGGCCTGGATCCGCCCCCCTTGGACATCCTCTACTGGAATGCCGACACGACCAGGATGCCGGCCGGGCTCCACCGTGACTTCGTCCGGCTGGCCGTCGACAACGCCCTCACCCGCCCCGACGCGGCCGCCATGCTCGGCTCGCCGGTCGACCTGGCCAAGCTCGACATCGACGCCTACGTGGTCGCCGGCGTCGCCGACCACCTCTGCCCGTGGCAGTCGTGCTACCGCAGCACCCAGCTGCTCGGCGGCCGCTCCCGGTTCGTGCTGTCCACCAGCGGCCACATCGCCTCCATGGTCAACCCGCCGGGCAACGAGCGGGCCAACTTCCGGACCGCGGCGGACACCCCGCCGGACCCCGCCGACTGGCTCGGCCAGGCGACCACCGAGCGCGGCTCCTGGTGGCCCGACTACGTCGGTTGGCTGGAGCAGCGCGGCGGCAGCGAGAAGACCCGACCCCGGCGGCTGGGCGCCGCCGGCTTCCCCCCGCTGGACCCCGCCCCCGGCACCTACGTCCTGGACCGCTGAGGCGCGCGATGGAGCGGTCCATGCGCGCGATCGCGGTTGGGGACCAGCAGCTGCGGGTGGCCGTCCGTCCCGGCGACGGCACCCGCACCCCGCTGGTGCTGGCCAACGGCATCGGCGCCAGCCTGGAGCTGCTGCAACCCTTCGTCGACCACCTCGACCCGGTGATCGAGGTGGTCCGCTTTGATGTCCCCGGGGTCGGAGGCTCACCGCTGCCGCGGACCCCCTACCGGCTGCCGCGCCTGGCGCGCCTGCTCGCCCGCCTGCTCGACCAGCTCGGCTATGCGACCGTGGACCTGCTGGGCATCTCCTGGGGCGGCGGGCTGGCCCAGCAGTTCGCCCTCTCGCAGCGCGACCGCTGCCGGCGGCTGGTCCTGGTCGCCACCGGCACTGGCATGCTGATGGTGCCCGGCCGGCCGAAGGTCCTGGCCCGGATGGCGACCCCCCGCCGGTATCTGGACCCGGGCTATGCCGAGCGGATCGCCGCCGACCTCTACGGCGGGACCATCCGGGTCGACCCCGGCCGGGCCCGAGCCCTGCTGCACGGCCGCACCCGCATGGGCCCGCGGCGCGGCTATCTGTACCAGCTGGCCGCCGGCGCCGGCTGGACCAGCCTGCCGCTGCTGCCCTGGATCCGCCAGCCCACCCTGCTGCTGGCCGGCGACGACGACCCCATCATCCCGCTGGTCAACGCCCACATCATGCGGCGGCTGCTCCCCCACGCCGAGCTGCACGTCTACCACGGCGGCCACCTGGGGCTGCTCACCGAGGCCGCCCAGCTGGCCCCGGTGGTGGACCGGTTCCTCCGCGACGGCGCCCACCCGACCCAAGGCTCCGACCCGATTCGTTGAGGAGGTTGCGCCATGCCCGCCGACGCCGACTTCTACGCCCTGGAGCTGCTGCTGGACGACCAGGACCGGACGCTGCTGCACCGGGTCCGGGCCTTCATGGCCAAGGAGGTCCAGCCGATCATCAACCACTACTGGACCAGGGCCCGGTTCCCCCACGAGCTCCTGCCCGGCCTGGCCGAGCTTCACATCGCCGGGCTCCCGTACGCCGGCTACGGCTGCCCCGGCAAGAGCCCGCTGCTGGACGGCATGGTCGCCATGGAGCTGGCCCGCACCGACCCCTCGATCGCCACCTTCATGGGCGTCCACGGCGGGCTGGCGATGGGCTCGATCTACCTCTGCGGCTCAGAAGAGCAGAAGCGACGCTGGCTGCCGGCCATGGCCCGCATGGAGCTGCTGGGGGCGTTCGGGCTCACCGAACCCGAGGTCGGCTCCGGGGCGGCACGCGGGCTGGCGACCACCGCCCGCCGCGACGGCGACGCCTGGGTGCTGGCGGGGCACAAGAAGTGGATCGGCAACGCCAGCTTCGCCGACCT
>JAFGPU010000022.1 GCA_016936035.1 Acidimicrobiales bacterium | reverse complement strand
CGGGCGGTGGTGGTCGAGCTGGTGGTGCTCGCGACGGCCGCCGCCGCGGCGCTGGCCTTCCGCTACTGGGTGCACACCGTCGACACGACCGACGTGACCACCGGCACCATCGATCCCCGCGTCCACTGGCTGCCGGCCAACTTCCACATGTTCGTGCCCGGCATGGCGCTCGCGCTGACGCTCGAGTGGTCCCGCCACCGTGCCCACCCGTTGCGGGCCCTCGACTGGCCGCGACGCCACCCGATGGCGTGCTGGGCGGGTGCCGCCGCGTGCTTCTGGGTGGTGTCGACCCAGCTCGGCTTGGGCTACCTGGTCGGGGCCAGCGCCCCGGGCACCTCGGTCGTCAAGGAGCTGCTGTACGCAGGGGTCGGGTTCCTGATCGTCTTGCCCGTCGCGCTCGCAGGTGCCAGCCTTCCGCGCTCGCTGCGCTGGCTGGGCAGCGGACCGATGGTGGCGCTGGGGATGGTGTCCTACGGGATCTACCTCTGGCACGAGGGGGTTCTCGACATCTACCGCGACATCTTCGACATCGAGGTCTTCACCGGCTCCATGCCGGCGGCCCTGGCGGCCACGCTGGCGGGCAGCATCGTCGCGGCGGCCCTGTCGTTCCTCCTCGTCGAGCGGCCGGCACTGGCGATGAAGGACCGGTCGCGCCGGCTGTTCGCGACCTGGCGACCCGTGGGCCTCCCTGCCGAGGCCGCCCGGCCGCAGGTGGTCGCCTGATGGCCGACGACCAGTCGTCGCTGCCGACGATCGACCCACCCGTGAGGGGCGGGGGCGGGGCCACCCCGGTCAAGACGCCCGCGAGCCGGGGGGCGGCTGTGCGCGCCTGGGTGGGCCGGCACCGCTGGGTGGTCCCCACGCTCGTGGTGGGTGTGGTGATCGCGCTGCCGCTCCGGGGCGTCTTCCGCGCCCCGGGCCCGCCCATGGAAGAGGGGTTCATGCTGGTGTTCCCCGAGCGACTGCTCGCGGGCGACATCCCGAACCGCGACTACCTGCACCTGTACGGGCCCGGCAGCATCTGGACGATCGCGGGCTTCTTCAAGGTGTTCGGCGTCTCGCTGTGGACCGAGCGCGTGGTGGGGTTCCTCCAGCTCGTCGGGCTCATCGCGGCCATGACCGCCATCGGCTACCGCTGGGGCCGGTACCTGGCCGTGGTGTGCGGCACGGTGACCGCCGTCATCATCATCCCCCCGATCGGGGTGACGGCCCTGGCCTGGGTCGGGGGCATCGCGCTGGCGCTGTGGGCCGTGGTGGTGGCCACCCGCGCGCTCGACGAGGGTCAGCGACGTGAGCGTGGGCTGACCATCGCGGGGCTCCTCGCCGGCGCCGCCCTGTTGTTCCGGCCGGACCTGATCCTGTGCCTGGGCCTGGCGCTGGGTGCGCTGTTCATCTGGGCGCTCGATGGCACCGGGCGCCGCCGGCTCGCCCTCGGCGCCGGCATCGGCGTCAGTCCCTACCTGGTGCACCTGGCGCTGGCCGGCCCCGGCAACGTGGTGCGCGGGATGGTGCTCGAACCGGTGTTCGAGCTGCGGGCCGGGCGCCGGCTGCCGTTCCCCCCGCCGCACGACGAGTACACCAGCTTCCTGAACCGGGCGTTCGCCTTCCGCCGGTTCCCGTGGCCGCTGCCCGCCGCCGAGCAGCCCATGCAGATCTTCCTCTTCTTCTGGACGCTGGTGGCCGTCCTGGTGGTCCTGGTCGTCATCGCGGTGTGGGCCAAGCGAGCCGGCAGCGAGCACGGTTGGCGGCTCGTGGCGCTCAGCCTGCTGGCGGTCGGGCTCCTCCCCCAGGCCATGCAGCGGGCCGACACCGCCCACCTGTCGTGGGTCAGCTGCGTGGCCTTCGGTCTGCTGCCCGTGTACCTCGCCGAGGCGGCGCGGCTGCGGGGGACGCGGGTGGTGGTCACCCGGATGGCGGTGCTGGCACCGCTGGTGCTGATGCTGCTGTTCCCGCACTTCACCTACCGGTGGTATGCGGACTACGTCGGGCAGAGCGTCGACTACGACCGCCACTTCTACTCGGTCGATCACCGCGGCCGCAGCTTCTACTACGGCCGCCACGACGTGGGCGTGGCCGCCGAGCTGATGTTCGCCGACATCGAGCGGCACACCGAGCCGGGCGATCGCCTCATCGTCGGGCCCGGCGACCTGAGCGTGACCCCGTACAGCGAGTCGTACCTGTACTTCATGCTGCCCCAGCTCGAGCCCGGCACCCACTACATCGAGATGGATCCCGGCGTCGCCAACGCCGACGACTCGGGCCTGGCCGACGAGCTGCGCGAGGCTGACGTCGTCATCCTCTCGACCATGTACGACAACTGGCACGAGCCGAACACCTCGATGGAGCCCGGGTCGGACGAGCCCAACCAGGTGCTCGACGAGCTGTACTGCCTGTACGACAGCTACGGCGACAACTCGGCGGCCATCGGGCCCGACCGGCCGATCTTCGAGCTCTACCTGCGCTGCGACCAGGGGGAAGGCAACACATGAACGAGGCGACCCGGCAACCTGCACCAGCGGGGCCAGCGCCACGACCCCGCCACCGGACCACGCCCGGTGGTGACAGGGGACACGGCGGAAGGGCGCGAGGTAGCGTTGCCCGCACACGCGACGTCTGGGGCTCCGCATGAGAACGCTCGTCATCATCCCCACCTACCTCGAGGCCGAGAACATCGCCGACGTGCTCGGCCAGGTGCGGAAGGCCGCGCCCCACGCGGACCTGCTCGTGGTCGACGACTCCAGCCCCGACGGCACCGCCGACCTGGCCCGGGCAGCCAACGACGAGCTCGGCCAGATCGACGTGCTGGTGCGTCCGGGCAAGGACGGGCTGGGCGGCGCCTACCGCGCCGGGTTCAAGCACGCCTTCAGCAAGGGCTACGACGTCGTCGTGCAGATGGACGCCGACCTCTCCCATCCTCCGGAGCGGCTGCCGGCGCTGCTCGCCGAGGTCGACGGCGGGGCCGACATCGCCATCGGCTCGCGGTATGTGAAGGGCGGCGCCACCGCCAACTGGCCGCTCGTGCGCCAGATCCTGTCGCGCATGGGCAACCTGTACTCGTCGACCGTGCTGGGCCTCGGGGTCCGCGACGCCACGGCGGGCTACCGCGCCTACCGGGCCGACATCCTCGAGACCGTCGAGACCAGCGCCACCAAGGCCACTGGCTACGGCTTCCAGCTGGAGCTCTCGTACCGGGCGCACCGCCTCGGCGCCAAGATCGTCGAGGTGCCCATCACCTTCAACGACCGCGTGCGGGGCGTGTCGAAGATGTCGTGGCACATCATCGGCGAGGCCATGTGGCTCGTGACCTGGTGGGGGCTGCGCGACCGCGTGTTCCGGCGCGGCGGCCCGAGCCCACGGCGGCGGGCGTCCGCGAGCCACGGTGCTGCGGGCGACGGCGAGGGAGCCACGAGCACGGTGGCGACCGACTCCCGGAGCAGCGATGCCGGCACCGGCACGGGGGCCGACAGCGACGCCGGCGCCGGCGACGGCGCCGGCAGCAGCGTCGAGACCACGGCCAACGCCAACTGACCGGCCGCCCGGCGCCCGCTCGGACCCGACCTCCGGCCGCACGGGGGGCGGGAGTGGTCGGCGTCGCTGCGCGCTCAGTAGGGCCAGTTCTCGCCCGTGTGGCCCAGGAGCTTGGTGAGCTGCGGCAGCTTCGCGACGATGAGCACCTTGATGGCCACGTTGCGAGCGAACCAGGGCAGCTGGGCGAGCTGCCGGCCCACGTTGGCGACGCGGGCGGTCCCCCGCACCGGCTCGCGGCGGTACTCGGCGAGCGACCGGCTGCGACCGACGTACCGCCAGCCCCCCGAGAACATGAGCTTGGTGGCGAGTGCCAGCGTGACCCCGACCGACGAGAACGAGTCGTGGACGAGGATGGAGCCGCCGTCGACCACCCGCGCCCCCCAGCTGGCGATGTCGTCGCTGGCCGGACCGTAGCGATGGGCACCGTCGATGTGCAGCATGTCGATGGCGCCGTCGACGTCGCCGTGGGCGTCGTGGCTGAACTTGCGCACGTAGGTGACCCGCTCGCGGACGCCTGCCCGTTCGAGGTTGGTGAGGAACACCTTGCTGTCGACGGCGGCCTCGTCCTCGAAGCCCTCGATCTCCTGGGGCCCGCGGTCGTTGCCGGCGTGCGGGTCGATGGCCACGATCTCGACGCCGGCGGGCGCGGCCCGGGCGATGGCGATCATCGATCGGCCGCGGAAGCTGCCGATCTCGACGATGCGCCCGGTCGGCGGCACCTGCGAGGCCCGCTCGACGACCCGGGCGACCTGCTCGGGGCTGAACCAGCCCTCGACGCCGTCGAGCGCGCGATCGAGGTCGGTCTGCGGTGTCTCATCGCTGCTGGGCACGGGCGTCTCCGTCGGGTCGGGCGCACCTCCCCCGATCGTTGGTGCGCTGGCGCGGAAGTCCGTAGCATACGGCCGATCCGGCACCCGAGTCTCACCCGCACGCGCTGTCGGCGCCCGCACGTCACGAGCACTCGGCATCCGGCACTGGGGAGGACCACCACCTGTGAGCAACGCCGTGTCTGACTTCGCCGACCCCGTCGCCAAGATCGGCGACATCGCGGCGGCGGCCGGTGTCCGGCGCATCCACGTGCTGGCGTGGCGCGACCTGGACGATGTCGAAGCCGGGGGCTCCGAGGTCCACATCGCCGAGGTGGCCAAGCTGTGGGCCGCCGCCGGGCTCGAGGTGACGATGCGCACGTCGTGGGCGCAGGGGCAGCCCACCGAGGCGATGCGAGACGGCTACAAGGTCATCCGCCGGGCCGGTCGCCACCTCGTGTTCCCCCGGGCCGCCCTGGCCGAGATCACCCGCCGCACGGGTCCGCGCGACGTGCTCGTCGAGATCTGGAACGGCATGCCGTTCCTCAGCCCGATCTGGAACTGGGGCCCGCGGGTCATCCTGCTGCACCACGTGCACGCCGAGATGTGGAACATGACGCTGGGCCCGGCGCTCGGGCCCCTCGGGGCGCTGTTCGAGAGCAAGGTCGCGCCCCCGCTCTACCGCCGCTCGGCAGTCGCCACGCTGTCCGAGTCGTCGAAGGCCGAGCTGGTCCACGAGCTGGGCTTCCGCGACGACCGGGTCACCGTCGTCCACCCCGGCATCGACCCCCGGTTCTCGCCGGGTGGCGAGCGTTCCCCCCACCCGCTCGTCGTCGCGGTGGGCCGCCTGGCGCCCGTCAAGCGCTACGACATGCTGGTGCGCGCCGCGCACCACGCACGACAGCGCATCCCCGACCTGCGGCTGCACATCGTGGGCGAGGGCTACGAACGGCCCGCCATCGAGGCGGTCATCGACGAGCTCGACGCCGCCGACTGGGTGACCCTGCGCGGCCACGTCACCGATGCCGAGCTGGTCGACCTCTACCGCCAGACCTGGATCGTCGCCTCCGCCTCGGCCCGCGAGGGATGGGGCATGACCATGACCGAGGCGGCCGCCTGCGGCACACCGGCCGTGGCCACCCGCATCGCAGGTCACGCCGACGCCATCCGCGAGGGCTCGTCGGGGCTGCTGGCCGAGGGCGACCCGCAGAGCCTCGGCACCGCCATGGCCGACGTCCTGGGCGACGACGAGCTGCGCGCCCGGCTGGGCCGGGGCGCTCTCGACTGGGCCGGTCAGCTCACCTGGAGCAACACCGCCACCCAGCTCATGCGGGTCGTCGCCGACGAGGTGTCGCGGCGCCGCTCGTCGCGATGACCAGCTCGTTGGCGAAGCTCGCGCGCTCGCTCCGCCACCGGTCGGCCGTCGTGGCCGCGGTGACCCCCACCACCTCCGGCCGCACCGCACCGGCGTCCGCCCGTCCCGTCACCCGCAGGCGCGCACCTGCGGGCGGGCCCGGGTGGCGGCTGATCGGGGGCTTGGCGCTGGTCGCCTACGTCCCCCTGCTGCTGACCCAGCGGGGCTGGGTCAGCGCCGACACCAAGACCTACCTCTACCTCGACCCCTCCAAGCTCATGAGCCGGGCCTGGTCGATGTGGGACCCGTCGATCGGCCTGGGCACGGTCACCCACCAGAACGTCGGCTACCTGTGGCCGATGGGACCGTTCTACTGGCTGTTCGAGCAGCTCGGAGTCCCCGACTGGGCCGCGCAGCGCATCTGGTGGGGCACCATCGTGTTCGCCGCCGGCGCCGGGGTGGCCTACCTGCTGCGCACGCTGGGCTGGAGCGGTCCCGGCGTCACCGCCGCGACCTTCGTCTACGCCCTCACCCCGTACCTGCTCACCCTGGTGGCCCGCCTCTCGGCCATCCTCCTGCCCTTCGCCGCGCTCCCGTGGCTCGTCGCGCTCACGATCAGGACCGCGCGCACCAGGGGGTGGCGCTACCCCGCGCTGTTCGCCCTGACGGTGGCGACGTGCGGCAGCGTGAACGCCACCGCGCTGCTGCTCGTGGGCGTCGCCCCGGTGCTGTGGCTGGCGCACGCGGTGTGGGTGGCCCGGGAGATCCCGCTGCGCGTCGCGCTGCGGGCGGCGTTGCGCATCGGCGTGTTGACGGTGCCCGTGTCGGCCTGGTGGATCGCCGGGTTGTCCGTGCAGGGCACCAACGGCATCGAGATCCTGCGCTACACCGAGACCGCCCGCACCGTGGCCGCGGTGTCGGTCAGCCACGAGGTCCTGCGGGGTCTCGGCTACTGGTTCTTCTACGGCGGCGACCGTCTCGGTCCGTGGATCGAGCCCAGCGTCGACTACACGCAGTTCCTGCCGCTCATCCTGCTCACCTACCTCATCCCGATCGCCGGGCTGGCCGGTGGGGTCGTGGCCCGCTGGCGCCACCGCGCCTACTTCGTCATGCTGCTCGCTGTCGGCGTGGCCCTCGCCGTCGGGGCCTACCCGTGGGAGGGCGGCTCGCCGTGGTCGCGGGCGGTCAAGGCGTTCCTGCTCTCCGACGTCGGCCTCTCGATGCGCAGCCTGCCCCGGGCGGTGCCGCTCGTGACGCTCGGCGTCGCCGTGCTGCTGGGCGCCGGCATCACCAGCCTGGCGCGGCGGTGGCCCCGTACCGGCCGGCCGTTCACGATCGGCGCGGTCCTGGTGGCCGTCCTGGCGCTGCCGCCCCTGTGGACGGGCCAGTTCGTGCCCGAGAACCTGCGGCGCCCGGAGAGCATCCCGGCGTACTGGGGCGACGCCGCCGACCACCTCGAGGCGCAGGGCCACGACACCCGCGTCCTCGTGCTGCCCGGGGCCGACTTCGCCAGCTACCGGTGGGGCAACACGGTCGACCCCGTCCTCCCCGGCCTCATGGACCGGCCGTCGGTGCAGCGCGAGCTGATCCCCTATGGATCGGCCGCCTCGGCGAACCTGCTCAACGCCTTCGACCTGCGGCTGCAGGAGCTCACCGCCGACCCCGACAGCGTCGCCCCGATCGCCCGGCTGATGCGGTCCGGCGACGTGCTGGTGCAGAGCGACCTGCAGTTCGAGCGCTACAACACGCCCCGCCCCCGCAACTTCTGGCAGTTCATCACCGGCGCCGAGGGGTTGGGCGAACCGGTCGGGTTCGGACCGGGCGAGCCCAACGTGACCGTGCCCGACGTCCAGCTCGACGACGAGCTGCTGCTGCAGACCGACCCGTCGCTGCCCCACCCGCCCGAGGTCGCGGTGCTGCCGGTCACCGACCCGGTGCCGATCGTCTCGACGCACGCCGCCGACACCCCGGTGCTGGTGTCGGGCGACGGCGCCGGGCTCGTCGACGCCGCCGGCGCCGGGCTCATCGACGGCAGCGAGCTCATCCGCTACAGCGCGTCGCTCGACGACGACGAGCTGACCGCGGCCCTCGACGAGGACGGCGCCGTGCTGCTCGTCACCGACACCAACCGCAGGCGCGGCGAACGGTGGACGACGGTGCGGCACACGCGTGGCTACACCGAGGCGGCCGACGCCGAGCCGCTCGAGACCGACCACAGCGACAACAGGCTCCCGGTCTTCCCCGACGCCGAGACCGACGCGATGACGGTGGCCGGTCAGCGGGGCGACGTCTCGGCCAACGCCACCAGCTACGGCAACCCCATCACGTTCACGAGCGAGGAGCGCCCGGCGCTGGCGCTCGACGGCGACCCCGAGACCGCGTGGCGCACCGCGGCGTTCTCCGACGCCCGGGGCGAGCGCATCGAGCTCGAGCTGGTCGAGCCGGTCACGACCGACCACATCACGCTGACCCAGCCCACCACCGGCGCCCGCAACCGGTTCATCACCGAGG
>JAFGPU010000212.1 GCA_016936035.1 Acidimicrobiales bacterium | reverse complement strand
GTCACCTCGTCGCCGTTGACGGTCATCGTCACCTGCATGTCAGGCTTCCTCTCCACGTGCACGGGCCACGGACCGGCGCAGCGCCCGCAACGTCAGCTCCTGCGCCAGGTGGCGCTTGTACTCGGCCGGACCGCGCTGGTCGGCCGACGGGTTGGTGCTCTCGGCCGCGGCGAGGGCCGCGGCCGCCAGGTTCTCCTCGGTGGGCGCCTGTCCCCGGAGGGCGTCCTCGCCGGACGGGGCGCAGAAGTGGGCGGCCCCGACGGCCGTCAGGCCGATGCCGACGTCGCTGACCGTGTCGCCGTCGAGAGTGACGAACGCCCCCGCCGCCGCGATCGCCCAGTCGCCGGCGCGGCGCTCGACCTTCTCGTACGCGCTGCCCGAGCCCGGGCGTACGGGCACGCGGATCTCGGTGAGGATCTCGGCGTCGTCGACCGCCGTCTCGTACGGACCGGTGTGGAACTCGCGGGCGGGCACCGTGCGGGTGCCGCTCGCCGACCGGATGACGAGCTCGGCTCGCAGGGCGGCGCCCACCGCGGCCAGGTCCTCGGACGGGTCGGCCTGGCAGAACGACCCGCCGATGGTGCCCCGGTTGCGCACGATGGGATCGGCGATGACCCGCTCGGCGTCGCCGAAGATGGTGTAGTGCTCGGCGAGCACCGGCGAGTCGAGCAGCTCGGCGTGCCGGGTCATCGCGCCGATGGCGATGTGACCGCCCTCCAGCCGGATGTAGGAGAGGTCGGTCAGGTCGTTGATGTCGATGAGCACCTCGGGACGCGCGAGGCGCAGCTTCATCATCGGCAGCAGGCTGTGGCCTCCGGCGACGAGCCGGGCCTCCGGTCCGTGGCGCTCGAGCAACGCCAGTGCGTCGTCGACGCTGCCGGCACGCTCGTACTCGAACGGCGCGGGTGTCTGCACGATCAACCCCCCATGTGGTCGCGGGGGCCCGCGGCGTGGACCCCACAGGGCGAGTCTGCACCCAACCCGGACGACTTTCCATGGCTACCTAAGGGATCGCTTGATCGGGACTACGTTGCGAAGCGTGACCCTCACGCAGCTCGAGGCGTTCGTCCTCGTCGCCCGCCTCGGTTCGGTCAAGGCGGCCGCCCGCGCGCTCGGCGTGAGCGACGCCGCCGTGTCGGGCTCGCTCGCTGCGCTGCGCCGCAACGTGGGCGATCCGCTCATCCAGCGCACGGTCGTCGGCATGCACCTCACGGCCGCCGGCCGGCGGCTGCTGCCCATCGCCTCGCAGATGGTCGACCTCGCGGCCGAGGCCGCTGCGGCGATCACGGGCGTGCGGGGCGCGACCGACCGGCTGCGCGTGGTGGCCACCAGCACGGTGGCCGAGTACGTCGCCCGCCCCCTGCTGACGGCGTTCACCCACCGCAACGAGTCGGTGGAGGCGACCCTCGGGGTCGCGACCGCCACCGAGATGCCCGCACTGCTGACCGAGCGACTGGCCGACGTGGGCCTGGGTCCGCGACTGCCGGGCCTCGACGCCGCGCCGATGATGCGCTACCGGCTCGTGGTGGTGGCCGGGGCCCGCCACCGCCTGGCGCGGGCCGACCACGTGGGCCTGGGCGCCCTCGCCGAGCAGGACTGGCTGGTCGACGCGAGCGGCGCCGATCCTGCCAGCGAGGTCGGTCACCTGCTGGCGCGGCTGCGCGTCCCCCCGTCGCGCGTGCGGGTCTTCCCGTCGCTGGGCGCCGCGTGGACGGCGGCGGCCGACGGCGAGGGCGTGGCCCCCGGCGTCGCCCATCTCGTGGCCCACGACGTCGTGCGGGGCCGGCTGGCGGTGCTGCCGGTCGAGGGCACCCCGGTCGACCTGCTCTGGCACGTCACCAGCCTGGGCGCCGACCGCCGCCCGCCCATGGCGACCCGCCTGCGCCGCTTCCTCGAGACCCCCGACGCCATGCAAGCGCTGCACCGCGCGGACGGCAGCGTGCCCGTGGCGCGGTTCAGACCGCCGGTGTACGTGACGCTGTGGAGCTGAGCGGGGGCGACGAGAGCGCGTGAACGCAGCCCGCTCGTGTGGGAGTGTCGGTTGTCACACGCCAGCGACGCCGCCCACCCGGAGGACGACACCATGCGGGTCCCGTTGACGATCGCCGACCACCTCGAGCGGGCCGAGCTCGTCTACCCCGACCGCGTCGGCGTGGTCGACGAGCCCGACCAGGTCGCGCCGTCGTGGGGTGAGCTCACGTACCGGCGGGTCGCCGAGCTCGCGCGGGCGCAGGCCGCCGCGCTCGACGGGCTCGGCGTCGGTCGGGGCGAGCGCGTGGCCGTGGTGTCGCACAACGCCGCCCGGCTGCTCGTGTCGTTCTTCGGCGTCAGCGCCTGGGGTCGGGTGCTGGTGCCGGTCAACTTCCGGCTCAACGCGGACGAGGTGCGCTACATCGTCGAGCACTCCGGCGCGTCGGTGCTGATGATCGACCCGGAGCTGGCGCCGTCGCTCGACGGCGTGGACGCCAAGCACCGCTTCGTGCTCGGCCCCGACACCGACGAGGTGCTCTGGCCGACCGGCGCCGAGACGCCGGCCCCCGAGCCCTGGGCGCAGCCCGACGAGGACGCCACCGCCACCATCAACTACACCAGCGGCACCACGGCGCGACCCAAGGGCGTGCAGCTCACGCACCGCAACCTGTGGCTCAACGCCGCCATGTTCGGCTGGCACGCCGGCGTCACCGATCGCGACACCTACCTGCACACCCTGCCGATGTTCCACTGCAACGGCTGGGGCATGCCCTACGCGCTCACCGGCATGGGCGCCCGGCAGGTGGTGCTGCGCAAGGTCGACGGCGCCGAGATCCTGCGCCGGGTCGACCGCCACGACGTGACGCTGCTGTGCGGCGCACCGGCGGTCGTCGCCGCCATCCTGGATGCCGCCGAGGCCTGGGACGGGCCCGTCCCGGGGCGCGACCGGGTGCGGATGGTTGTCGCCGGCGCCCCGCCGCCCACCCGGGTGATCGAGCGCATGGAGACCGACCTGGGCTGGGAGTTCATCCAGATCTACGGGCTCACCGAGACCGCGCCGCTGCTGACGATGAACCGGCGCCGGGCCGAGTGGGACGACCTCTCCCCCGCCGACCGGGCCACCCGGCTGGTGCGGGCCGGGGCGCCGACGCTGGGCACCCGCCTGCAGATCAGCGACACGGGCGAGGTGCTCGCCCGCTCGAACGTCGTGCTCGACGGCTACTGGGAGCAGCCCGACGCCACGGCGGACGCCCTCGCCGGCGGCTGGTTCCACACGGGTGACGGCGGCACGGTCGACGACGGCTACCTGAGCATCTCCGACCGCAAGAAGGACGTCATCATCTCTGGTGGCGAGAACGTGTCGTCCATCGAGGTGGAGGACACGCTGCACTCGCATCCGGCGGTGGCCGAGGTCGCCGTCATCGGCGTGCCGGACCCGAAGTGGGGCGAGACGGTCAAGGCGCTGGTCGTGCTGGCCCCGGGCGCGACCGCGGGCGAGGGCGACCTCATCGCCCACTGCCGCGACCGCCTGACGCACTACAAGTGCCCGACCTCGGTCGAGATGCGCGACGCGCTCCCCCGCACCGCGACGGGCAAGTTGCAGAAGTTCAAGCTGCGGGCGCCCTACTGGGAGGGGCGGGACCGCCAGGTCAACTGAGCGGCCCGACGCGCGGCCCGCCCGTGGGGCGCGGCGCGCGACGGCCCTCGGGTCAGGACAGGTGGGCGGCGATGCGGGCCGCCGCCTCGACGACGGCGGCGCCGTAGCGGCGGCCCGGCGAGCGTGACGTGCGGTCGATCGGGCCGCTGACGCTCACCGCGGCCACCACCCGGCCCGCGGGGTCGGCCACCGGTGCGCTGACCGATGCCACCCCCGACTGGCGCTCGCCCACGCTCTCGACCCAGCCGCCACCGATCGCGGCGGGCCCGACGGTCGCGCTGGCCGCGGGCGACGCGGTGGTCGCAGCGGCGCTGGTCGACCCGGTGCCGCCGCCCGGCGTCAGGAGCACCCGGCCGGCCGACCCCCGGTCGAGGGGCAGGCGCGCCCCGACGGGCACGATCGTGCGCAGCTCGTGGGGCGCCTCGAGCGACTCGACGCACACGCGCTCGTCGCCGTCGCGCACGAACAGCTGGACCGACTCGCCGGTCTGCGCCCGCAGCCAGTCGAGCGCCGGCCGGGCGTCGAGCCAGGCGGGCACCGCCTCGGCGGCGGCGTGACCCAGCCCGATGAGCCGCAGGCCGAGGGTGAACCGGCCGTCGTCGTCACGGCGCACCAGGCCGTGCGCCTCGAGCGCGACGGCGAGCCGGTGCGCGGTGGCCCGGGTCAGGCCGGTGGACCGCACGAGCTCGGACAGCGACCGGGGCCCGTCCTCGAGCGCGCCCAGCACGGCCATGGCCTTGTCGAGGACGCCGACACCGCTTAGGCTGTTCATCAGCTGAGAACGCTATCCCACATGATGAGACACGCCAAGCACCGTAGGTGAACGCCATGGCCGCCACACCCCGCACGCTGAGTCAGAAGGTCTGGGACCGTCACGTCGTCCGCAGCGGCGACGGCCTGCCCGACCTGCTCTACATCGACCTGCACCTCGTGCACGAGGTCACGTCGCCCCAGGCCTTCGACGGCCTGCGCCTCGCGGGCCGCGGCGTCCGCCGGCCCGACCTCACCGTGGCCACGATGGACCACAACGTGCCCACGGTCGGCATCGACCAGCCCATCAGCGACCCCATCTCCGCCCGGCAGATGCAGGTGCTCGCCGCCAACTGCGACGAGTTCGGCATCACCTGCTACCCCATGGGCGACCCCGGTCAGGGCATCGTGCACATCATCGGCCCCGAGCAGGGCCTCACCCAGCCGGGCATGACCATCGTGTGCGGCGACAGCCACACCTCGACC
>JAFGPU010000211.1 GCA_016936035.1 Acidimicrobiales bacterium | reverse complement strand
GCCTACGGCTACGTCGCCGGCAGCGCGGGCAGCGGGTCGTCGGCCAGGGCGAACCGGGCGGCCTTCGAGCGGTGGCGCATCGTGCCCCGCATGCTCCGCGACGTCAGCGAGCGCGACCTCGCGACGACCGTGCTGGGCACGCCCATGGACGCGCCGGTGCTGCTGGCGCCGGTCGGTGTGCAGACGATCGTGCACCCCGACGGCGAGCTGGCCTCGGCCCGGGCCGCCGCCGGCCTCGGCCTGGTGTTCATCCACTCGACGGCGGCGGCGCACTCGATCGAGCAGGTCGCCGAGGCGTCCGGCGACGGGCAGCGCTGGTACCAGCTGTACTGGCCCAAGGACCGCGACGTGGCGGCGTCGCTGGTCGGGCGGGCCGAGGCCGCCGGCTACGCGGCGCTGGTGGTCACGCTCGACACGTTCACGATGGGGTGGCGGCCGACCGACCTCGACACCGCCTACCTGCCGTTCCTCCAGGGCATCGGCATCGCCAACTACCTCACCGACCCCGCCTTCAACGCCCCGCTCCGCGACGACGCCGGCGACGGCGACAAGGTGTTCCACTGGGCCGGCATGTTCGGTGACCCCACGCTGACCTGGGCTGATCTGGCGTGGCTCCGCGAGCAGACGTCGCTGCCCATCGTCCTCAAGGGTGTGCTCGCCGCCGACGACGCCCGGGCCGCGCTCGACGCCGGCGTCGACGGCCTGGTCGTGTCCAACCACGGGGGGCGCCAGGTCGACGGCGCCATCGCCTCGCTCGACGCCCTCCCTGGCGTGCTCGACGCCGTCGGCGACCGCATGCCCGTGCTGCTCGACTCGGGGGTGCGCACCGGGGCCGACGTGGTCAAGGCCCTGGCGCTGGGGGCCGCGGCGGTGCTCTACGGGCGCCCGTACATCTACGGCCTGGGCCTCGGGGGGCAGGCGGGCGTCGAGCACGTGCTCCGGTGCCTGCTGGGCGAGACCGATGTGACGATGGCGCTGTCGGGCCGGCGCACGCTCGCCGAGCTCTCCGCCGAGATGCTCGTGGCCAGTTCGGCCTGAGCGCACGGCGCGACGTTCTGCACTGTCGGTCACTGGCGTATCGTGGCGAGGGTCATGGACGGGCTGATCCCATCGGACAGGAGCGATCGCCTCGGCGGGCTCGCGCCGGGTGACGATCCGTCGCCCGAGATGTTCCGGGCCATCGCCGAGACGGCGGTCAACCCGTTCGCGATCGTCGACGACAACGGCGTGTTCCTGTGGGTGGGCCGGTCGATCGAGGAGCTGCTGGGCTGGCGGCCCGACGAGCTCGTCGGCCGGTCGATCGACGCCATCGTCGCGCCCGGCTCGTTGCCCGACGTGCTCACGGCGTTCGCCGAGCTCGACCGCGTGCCCCGCGGGTCCGACTACCCCCGAGGGGGTGTCGGGCAGGCCGCCGACCTGGTGTGCCGCGACGGCACCCTCACCCCGTGCAGCATCATCGCCGCCACGCGGTCGCAGACGGGCTTGCCCTACCACCTCGTGTTCGCCCGCCGCGCCGGCTACGAGCGTGCGCTCGACAACGCGCTCGAGGCGATCGCCCGCCACGCTGAGGTCGACGAGGTGTTGACCCACCTCGTCGCCACCCTCCAGCAGTCGATCCCGCGCTGCGTCGTCGCCATCGGCGACGGCTGGCAGGCGGGACGGTTCGCAGTCGCCGCCGGTGACGGGGTCGACCTGCTGGTCGACGATCCGGCGTCGCCGTGGGCGCAGGCGCTGGCGACCGGCGAGGACGTGGTGGTCAGGAACCTCGACGATCTGCCGTCCAGCCTGGCGGCCCTGGCACGGTCGCACGGGCTGTCCTCGTGCTGGGTCCACCCGGTGACCGTGCCCGGCGACGGGCGGCCCATGGCGGCCCTCATCATGTGGCGGCCGTACGACGGCATGCCGACCCGGTTCACCTGGACGGCCGTCCACCGCACGGGCCGGCTGCTCAGGCTCACCCTGCAGTGGGACCGCAGCCATCGGGCGCTCGAGTTCGCCGCCACCCACGACACGCTCACCGGGCTGGCGAACCGGTCGGCGTTCGTCGGCCGGCTGGGCGACATCGCCAAGCCCGCCGAGGGCGAGGCGGCCGTGCTGTTCCTCGACCTCGACCGGTTCAAGCCGGTCAACGACGATCTGGGCCACCTGGTCGGCGACCGGGTCCTGCGGGCCGTCGGCGAGCGCCTCGCCGGAGCGGTGCGCCCCGGCGACATGGTGGCCCGCATCGGCGGCGACGAGTTCGCCGTCCTCTGCGAGCGTCTCGCCCCGGGCGATGCCGGCACCGTCGCAGGCCGCCTCCTCGATGCGCTGGCCGTGCCGATCGTCCTCGACGGGGGACACGAGGTGACGGTCACCGCCAGCATCGGCGTCACCGAGCTGGGGCCCGGCGAGGATCCCGAGACCATCATCGCCCGGGCCGACGCCGCCATGCGCGAGGCCAAGGCGGGCGGGCGCAGCCGCTGGGTCGATCACCCGCCCCGGCGCTGAGCGCGCTCAGCCACGGCGGCGACGCTCCTCGAGGGCCGTCAACACCGCCTCGGTCACCTGGTCGCGCGGCTGGTCGCCGTCGACGCTCACCAGCATGTCCCGCGCGCGGTAGTGGGCCAGCAGCGGCTCGGTCTGCTCGGCGTACACCCGCAGGCGACGATCGATCACCTCGGGATCGGCGTCGTCGGCGCGGCCACCCTCGCGAGCCCGGCCCTCGAGCCGCCGGTGGACCACGGCGTCCGGCAGCGTGAGGTGCACCGCGACGTCCGGTGCGCCGACGGGCGAGCCGGCCTCCTCGGTGGACAGGGCCTGGGGGACGGTGCGGGGGAAGCCGTCGAGCACGTACCCGTCGTCGCCGTCGAGGGCTGCGGCCACGACCTGCAGCATGAGGTCGTCGGGCACCAGCTCGCCGCGTTCGACCATGTCGGCCACGCGGCGGCCCAGCGGCGTGCCGGCGGCGACCTGCTCGCGCAGGAGGTCACCCGTCGACAGGTAGGGCACGCCCAGCGTCTCGGCGATGACGGGGCCCTGGGTGCCCTTGCCCGAGCCCGGTGGTCCGACGAGGACGATCCGCATGGGCGCCAGCATGCCAGGGCCGCGCGGGGCCGCCGGATGCGCGCCGTCACGCCCGGGACGTCAGGCGGGCGGGGTCGGCGGGCCGGCGCCCTCACCCGCGTAGCCCTGGGGATTGCGCGACTGCCAGCGCCAGTGGTCGGCCGCCATCTCGTCGAGTGTGCGCGTCGCCCGCCAGCCCAGCAGCTTCTCGGCCAGCGCCGGCTCGGCCCAGGTGGCCGCGACGTCGCCAGGGCGGCGCTCGACGACCTGGTACGGGACGTCCCGGCCGACGGCCCGCGACGCAGCGGCGATGACCTCGAGCACCGACGACCCGCGGCCGGTACCCAGGTTGACCGCGGTGAAGCCCGGCAGGTCGTCGCTGGACTCGAGCGCGGCGACGTGACCGAGCGCCAGGTCGACGACGTGGATGTAGTCGCGGATGCCCGTGCCGTCCGGCGTGGGGTAGTCGTCGCCGAACACCCGCACGAACGGATGCCGGCCGGCGGCCACCTGCATGATGTAGGGCATCAGGTTGTTGGGGATCCCCTCGGGGTCCTCGCCCAACCGGCCGCTGGCGTGGGCGCCGACCGGGTTGAAGTAGCGCAGGGCCAGCAGCTGCCAGCCGTCGTCCGCAGCGGCCAGGTCCATGAGCATGTCCTCGACGACGAGCTTGGTGCGCCCGTAGGGGTTGGACGCCCCCCGGGCGGCGGTCTCGTCGATGGGCACCCGCTCCGGGTCGCCGTACACGGTGCACGACGACGAGAACACGAGGCGGCGCACGCCGGTGGCGTCCATCGCCCGGAGCAGCGAGGCGCTGCCCGCCACGTTCACGGTGTAGTAGCGCAGCGGCTGGGCGACGGACTCGCCGACGGCCTTCAGTCCCGCGAAGTGGACGACGGCGTCGACGGCCTCGTCGGCGAGCACCGAGGTGAGCCCGGCCGTGTCGGCGATGTCGAGGCGGTGCCACCGCAGGTGGCCGGCGGACGGCCCGGTCGCGACCTGGGCGACCCGTTCGAGCGCCACGGGGCTGCTGTTGGAGAAGTCGTCGACGACGACGACGTCCCAGCCCGCGCCGAGCAGCTCGACGGCGGTGTGGCTGCCGATGTAGCCGGCGCCGCCGGTCAGCAGGACGGTTCCTCTTGTCACCCGTCCACGGTGGCACACCGGCGCACGGGGTGCCGCGTCGAGGGCGCCGTCCGCCTACGTTCGACGGCGACACCGTTTCTCCGGCCGAGGGAGCCACCCCATGCCCGACCCGTACGACGCCTTCTCCCACCTGCGGTTCGATCGCCCGTCCGCCGGTGTCCTGCGCATCACGCTCGACGGCCCCGGCCTCAACGCGGTCGACCACGACGTGCACCGCGAGCTGGCCGACGTGTGGCTGGCCGTCGACCGCGATCCGGACACCAACGTGGCGGTGCTGCAGGGCGCGGGCAAGGCGTTCTCGGCCGGGGGCAGCTTCGAGCTGCTCGACGACCTGATGTCCGACTACGCCGTGCGCACCCGTGTCATGCGCGAGGCCCGCGACCTGGTGTTCAACGTCATCAACTGCGCGAAGCCCATCGTGTCGGCCATGCACGGGCCGGCGGTCGGCGCCGGCTTGGTGGCGGGCGTCCTCGCGGACGTGTCGGTCGTGGGGCGCTCGGCCCGCATCATCGACGGCCACACCCGCCTGGGCGTCACCGCCGGCGACCACGCCGCCATCTGCTGGCCGCTGCTGTGCGGCATGGCCAAG
>JAFGPU010000210.1 GCA_016936035.1 Acidimicrobiales bacterium | reverse complement strand
CGCCAGCTCGACTTCATCACCGAGCTCGAGAGCAACGAGGGCGACCCCGACACCCTCGCCAACCTGTTCCGCCTCGACCACCTCGCCACCCGCATGCGCCGCAACGCCGAGTCGCTCCTCGTGCTCGCCGGCGTGGAGCCGCCCCGCCAGTGGGCCGCCCCGGTGCGGATCACCGACGTCATCCGCGCCGCCCTCGGCGAGGTCGAGAGCTACCAGCGCGTCGCCGTCCGTGGGGTCGAGGCCGCCACCATCCTCGGCTCGGCTGCCGCCGACCTGGCGCACCTGCTCGCCGAGCTGATCGAGAACGCGCTCGTGTTCTCGCCCCCCGACCGGAGCGTCGACGTGCGGGGCCGCATGCGCGAGGACGGCGCCTACACGCTCGCCATCATCGACTCGGGCCTGGGCATGCCCCCCGCCGACATCACCGCCGCGAACCGCCGCCTCGCCGGGGCCGAGAGCTTCACCGTTGCCCCGTCCAAGTACCTGGGCCACTACGTGGCCGGCAACCTGGCGGCGCGCCACGGCATCGACGTGCGCCTCGACAACTCCCCCGGCAACGGCATCACCGCCACCATCACGGTGCCGCCGACGCTGCTGACGACCGACGAGGTCACGAGCGCACCGGTCACCCCTCCCCACGGCCAGCGGGCGGTCCGCGCTCCGGCGTTGCCGTCGTCGCTCCCCGGCCCGGGCCACCCACCGGCGGCCGCGGCGGGGTCGACGCCTGCCGGCGGCGTGCCGTTCGGGCCCGGTGCGGGGCCCGGTCAGCATCCCCCGACGGTGCCGTCGCCCTCCGAGCCCGTGCCGTCGTGGGCGGCGCCCCTCCCCCCGGCCGCCCCGCACCAGCACCCGCCGGCGGCCGGAACGCCCGACCCCTGGGCGCCCCACCACGATCAGCGCGCACCGGCACCCGACGCCGCCCCGCCGTGGGCGGCCCCCGACCGGAACCCCGGCGCGCCGTTCCCGCCCGGTGGCGACCCCCGCCACACCGCGCCGGGGCGGCCCGTGCCCGAGCCGCCCGCGCCACCCGCCTCCACGCGCAGCGGGCTCGCCCGACGGACGCCCGTGCCTCGCGTGCTGTCGGCACCGCCGCCGGCCGAGGATGCGGCGCTCCTCTCCGCGCTCGGCCGCTACGCGCCGGGGGCGCGGAGCGGTCCCGCGCGACCGGTCGCGCCGTCGGCGCCCGGGCCGAGCGGAGACCGGCCCCGGGAAGCACCGCCGCTGCCCCACCGTGCCGACCCGGCACCTCCCGGGCCGTCCGATTCGCCCTTCACTCCCCCCGACGCGCTGACCCGTCGGGTGAAAGGCGCCCAGCTCCCCCGCTCCACGGTCGTCTCCCTGCACGGCGAGGGGCGCCAGGGGTCGGGCCACCGGACCGCACGGGGTCGCGCACCGGAGCCGAGCCGGGCTGCCGACGTGCAGTCCCTGCTGTCGAGCTTCACCGCCGGCGTGCAACGCGGTCTCGACGAGGCACGCCAGCGCGCCGCCGCCACCGGCACAGGGCCCGTGCAGGTCGTCGATCTCCGGACCGAGCACGGCAGCCCCGGTCACCTCTGACGCCCGCGCGCGGGCGGCGTCACCGACCCTCACGGCGGACGGCTACCGTCCGTCGCGGCATGTCACGCTTCCCGTTCCTCGACTGGCCCGGACCGCTGGCGTTCGCCCACCAGGGCGCGCACTCGCCCGACGGTCCCGGCGAGAACACCTTGGCCGCCTTCGAGGCCGCGGTCGCGCAGGGCTACCGCTACCTCGAGACCGACGCCCACGCCACCCGGGACGGGGTCCTCGTCGCGTTCCACGACGACCGCCTCGACCGGCTCACCGACCGGGCGGGCGCGATCGGCGACCTGCCCTATGCCGAGGTCAAGGCCGCCCGCGTGCGCGACAAGGACGAGATCCCGCTCCTCGAGGACCTGCTGACGGCCTGGCCCGACGTCCGAATCAACATCGACCCCAAGCACGACGCCGCGGTCGCACCTCTCGTGGAGCTGATCCGTCGCACGGGCACGATCGACCGGGTGTGCATCGGCGCCTTCTCCGACCGTCGACTCAGCCGCATCCGCCAGGCTCTCGGCCCCCGGCTGTGCACCTCGATGGGGCCCCGCCAGGTGGGGCGGCTCGTCGCCGCGGCCCGCAGCCTGCCGGCCGGCAGCTTCAGCGCCGCCTGCGTGCAGGTCCCGGTCCGGCGGGGCCCGGTGCCCCTGGTGACCGAGCGGTTCCTGGCCGCCGCCCACGCCCGCGGGCTGCCGGTGCACGTGTGGACCATCGACGACGCCGACGAGATGACCCGCCTGCTCGACCTCGGGGTCGACGGCATCATGACCGACCGCACCGACGTGCTGCGCGCCGTGCTGGAGGAGCGCGGCGAGTGGGTCGCGTGACCGCCGTCGGCCCGTCGACGGGCAGCCTGACCGGCGACGAGGCGCTCGACCTCTACCGCGCCCTGCTGCTGCCCAGACTCATCGAGGAGAAGATGCTGAACCTGCTCCGCCGGGGCCAGCTGAGCAAGTGGTTCTCGGGCATCGGGCAGGAAGCCGTGTCGGTGGGGCTGGTCGCGGCGCTGCGCGCGGACGACTGGATCCTGCCGGTGCACCGCAACCTGGCGGTGTTCACGGGACGGGGCCTCGACCTCGGTGTGCTGTTCCGCCAGCTGCTCGGCCGGGCGGGCGGCTACACGGGCGGGCGCGACCGCACGTTCCACTTCGGGGTGCTCGATCACCACGTGGTCGGCATGATCAGCCACCTCGGGGCGATGGCCCCGGTGGCCGACGGGCTCGCCCTGGCCGCCCGCCTGCGCGACGAGCAGCGGGTGGCTGCCGTCCTGGTGGGCGACGGTGCCACCAGCGAGGGCGACGTGCACGAGGCCATGAACCTCGCTGCGGTCTGGCGGCTGGGGGTGGTCTTCGTCATCGAGAACAACCAGTGGGGGCTGTCGACGCCGGTGGGCGAGCAGTACGCCTGCGCGGATCTCGCGGACCGCGCCGCCGGGTACGGCATGCCGGGCGAGATCGTCGACGGCAACGACGTGCTCGCCGTGCGCCACGCCGCCGGCCGCGCGGCCGAGCGCGCCCGGGCAGGCGACGGCCCGACGCTGCTCGAGTGCAAGACCTTCCGCATGCGCGGGCACGAGGAGGCCTCGGGCACCGACTACGTCCCCGCCGAGCAGCTGGCGGCGTGGGCCACGCGCGACCCGCTCGCCCGGTTCGAAGCCGGCCTCGACGCCGCGGGCACCGTGCCTCCGGACCAGCGGCAGGCCCTCCGGGCCGAGCTGCAGGCGCGCGTCGACCGGCTGGTGGCCGACGCGCTGGCGGACGCGGCGCCGGCGACCACGCCGGCAAACGAGGCGGCCCGGGTGTACGCCCCGGCCGCGCCGCTGCGTCGCGCCCCGGCGTCCCCGGGGCCGCCCGGCGCCACGTCCGGGGGCCCGACCGAGGTCCGCTACGTCGATGCCGTGCGCGATGCGCTGCACGTCGCGCTGGCGGCGGACGACAGTGTGGTCCTGATGGGCCAGGACATCGCCGGCTACGGCGGGGTGTTCAAGGCGACCGAGGGCCTCGTCGATCAGTTCGGCCCGGCGCGGGTCCGCAACACGCCCAT
>JAFGPU010000209.1 GCA_016936035.1 Acidimicrobiales bacterium | reverse complement strand
TCGAGGTCGACGATGCTCAGCCGGGCGTGGCCGAGGCCCACCCGTTCGTCGCGGAACAGACCGTGGCCGTCGGGGCCCCGGTGGGCGATCGCCGCCAGCATGGCGCGCAACCGGTCGAGGTCGGCGGGCGGTTCGCCCGCCGCCGTCGCGATGCCTGCGATGCCGCACATGCCGCCGTCGTCCGTCCCGTCCGTCTCGTCCGTCTCGTCCCGGCTACCTGAGCGCGGCCTTGCGGATCTTGCCCGAGTCGGTCTTGGGCAGCTCGTCGCGCACCTCGATGCGGCTGGGCACCAGCACCGGCTCGAGCCGGGCCCGGCAGTGCCGGCGCACCTGGTCGGGCGTCAGCTCGGCGCCGTCGCGCAGGGCCAGCACCGCCTTGACGGCCATGCCGTCGATGTCGTCCGGCACGCCCACCACGGCGGCCTCGGCGACGGCGTCGAGCTCGTAGAGCACCCGCTCGACCTCGCCCGGGCTGACCTTCTCGCCCTTGCACTTGAACACGTCGTCGGTGCGCCCGACGAAGTAGAGGTAGCCGTCGGCGTCGGCGCGGAACAGGTCGCCGGTGTGCAGCACCTTCTCGCCGGGGATGTCGCCGTCGCGCAGGCGCGCGGCGGTGGCCTCGGGCTTGCCCCAGTAGCCCCGCATGACGTGGGCACCGCGCACGACCAGCTCACCCACCTGGCCCGGGGGGAGGCGGCGGCCGTCGTCGTCGACGACGTAGGCCTCGGTGTTGGGGATGGGGCGCCCCACCGAGCCGGGGCGTTCGTGGGCGAGCGCCGGGTCGAGGCAGCACACCCGGGTGCACTCGGTCTGGCCGTACATCTGCACCATGCCGGCGCCGGGCAGCAGGTCGGCCAGGCGGTCGAGGTGGGCGGGGGGCAGGGCTGCGGCGGCGTTGGTGAGCATGCGCAGCGACGACAGGTCGAGGCCGTCGAGCGGCGCCATCTGCAGCACGGTGGCGAACACGGTCGGCACGCCGGGCATGACGGTGATGCGCCCGGTGGCGAAGCGCTTGAGCACCTCGTAGGGGTAGGCGAAGGAGCGCTCGAGCAGCACGGTGCAGCCGACGTGGGCCGCGGAGATGATCTGGAACAGGCCGTAGGTGAACGACAGCGACAGGACGCACCCGATGACGTCGTCGGCCCGCAGTCCCAGCGACCGGGCGATGGCCCAGGCGTTGTGGTGCACGTTGCGGTGCGTGAGCATGACGCCCTTGGGGCCGCCGGTCGATCCCGACGTGTAGATGATCGCGGCCAGGTCGTTGTCGATGGTGCCCGGGTCGGCGGGGGCGCCGGCGACAGCCCGGGCGTCGTCGAACGCCGTGCCGCCGTCGACGGCGTCGGGCACGCCGCCGACCCACAGGCTGGCGCCGAGCTTGCCGCGCTCTCGGAGCGCGGTGCGCAGCACCCGGTGGAGGCGGCGGTGGCTGATGACGTGGCGGACGTCGCAGTCACCCAGGACGTAGGCGACCTTGTCGGCCGTGCTGGCCGGGTTGACCACGGTGACGACGCCGCCGGCCTTGAGCACCGCCCACACGGCGACGACCTGCTCGACGGAGTTGTCGAGCACGACGGCCACCCGCTCGCCGCGGGCGACCCCGGCGCCTTGCAGCCAGGCGGCGACGGCGTCGCTGGCGCGGTGGACGTCTGCGAACGTGTGGACGCGGTCGTCGACCACCACCGCCGGGTGGTCGGGTGTGGTGAGGGCCGCGCCGACGAGGTGGTCGTGCGCGAGCCCGGTCATGCGCGTCGCCCGGACCAGGTGCCGCGCATCACGCGGCCAGCTTCCCGTCGACGAACTTGCGCAGCCGCTCGATGGAGTCGAGGTTGTCGGCCACCAGCTCGTCGTCGGCGATGGCGATGCCGTAGGTCTCCTCGAGGAACGCGACGATCTCCATCACGCCCGTGGAGTCGACGATGCCGCTGTCGATCAGCGAGTCGCCGTCGTCGAACCCGTCGTCGTCACCCAGAAGAAAGGTGTCGACGACGAAGGTCCTGATGCGTGCCGTCACGTTCCCCGTACCTCCGCCCTTGCCCGCCACCCGGTGCACGTGCACGCGGGGCCCCGCGTGGCGCCGCCCGATCGAGGGGAGGTGCCGTCCGCCGCGGTGGACCCCGATCATGCCAGTCGAGTGCGCGAACCGGCAACCGCGCAGCGCGTCGGGTCGTGCACACGCCCCGCCGTTCGTCCCCGGTCAGGACCGGCCGTAGCATGGTCTGTCGTGACCCCCGAACGCGTACGCATCGGCCTGCTCGGCTGCGGCAACGTCGGCGCGGCCCTGGTCGAGCTCATCGACGGGCGCCGCGACGCCGTCGCGGCCCGCACCGGGCTGCGTCTCGACGTGACGCGCGTGGCCGTCCGCAGCCTGGCCAAGGAGCGGCCGGTCGAGCTGCCCGAGGGTGTGCTCACCCTCGACGCGGCGGGGCTGGTGGTCGACCCCGAGGTCGACGTCGTGGTCGAGGTGATCGGGGGCGTCGAGCCCGCGCGGGAACTGGTGCTCGCCGCGCTCAAGGCGGGCAAGCCCGTCGTCACCGGCAACAAGGAGCTGCTGGCCAACGCCGGAGCCGAGCTGTTCGCCGCCGCCGAGCAGGCGGGCGTCGACCTGCTGTTCGAGGCGGCCGTCGCCGGCGGCATCCCGTTCATCCGCCCGCTGCGCGAGTCGCTGGCCGGCGAGCGCATCGACCGCATCATGGGCATCGTCAACGGCACGACCAACTACATCCTCACCCGCATGACCGAGGACGGTGCCTCGTACGCCGACGCCCTCAGCGAGGCCCAGCACCTGGGGTTCGCCGAGCGCGACCCCACCGCCGACGTCGAGGGCCACGACGCCGCCGCCAAGGCCGCCATCATCGCCTCGATCGCCTTCGGCGTGCGGGTGGTGGCGGGCGACGTCTACTTCGAGGGCATCTCGAACATCACCACCGCCGACATCGACTACGCGGGCAAGATGGGCTTCGTCGTCAAGCTGCTGGCCATCGCCGAGCAGCACGGCGCCGGGCGGGACGGGCACGCCGGCGAGATCGCGGTGCGGGTGCACCCGGCGATGGTGCCGGCCGAGCACCCGCTGGCGTCGGTGCGCGACAGCTTCAACGCCATCTTCGTCGAGGGCGGGGCGGTCGGCGACCTGATGTTCTACGGGCGGGGCGCCGGCGGATCGCCCACGGCCAGCGCCGTGCTGGGCGACGTGATCGACGCGGCCCTCAACCGCCGCCGGGGCAGCCACGCCACCGTCGGCGCCCTGGCCCGCGGCCGGATCCGCCCCATCGACGAGGTCGAGACCGCCTACTAC
>JAFGPU010000021.1 GCA_016936035.1 Acidimicrobiales bacterium | reverse complement strand
TACGAGAACATCGGGGCCGAGCTGGTCAAGGAGGTCGCCAAGAAGACCGACGACGTCGCGGGCGACGGCACCACCACCGCCACCGTGCTCGCCTGGTCGATGGTGCACGAGGGTCTGCGCAACGTGGCTGCGGGCGCCAACCCGATGTCGCTGAAGCGGGGCATCGAGGCGGCGGTGGCCACCGCGGTCGACGCGATCAAGGACCAGTCGGTCGAGGTCGACGCCAAGGACCAGATCGCCCAGGTCGCCGGCATCTCCGCAGCCGACCCCGAGATCGGCGAGATGATCGCCGAGGCGATCGACAAGGTCGGCAAGGACGGCGTCATCACCGTCGAGGAGTCCCAGACCTTCGGCATGGAGATGGACCTGGTCGAGGGCATGCGCTTCGACAAGGGCTACATCTCGGCCTACTTCATCAGCGACCCCGACCGCATGGAGGCCGTCTTCGACGACGCCTACGTGCTGCTCGTCAGCGGCAAGATCTCCACGGTGCGCGACCTGCTGCCGGTGCTCGAGAAGGTCATGCAGTCGGGCAAGCCGCTGGTGATCATCGCCGAGGACGTCGAGGGCGAGGCGCTGTCGACGCTGGTGGTCAACAAGATCCGCGGCACCTTCAAGTCGGTGGCCATCAAGGCGCCCGGCTTCGGCGAGCGCCGCAAGGCGATGCTGGCCGACATCGCCGTGCTGACCGGCGGCCAGGTCATCAGCGAAGACGTGGGCCTCAAGCTCGAGAACACCACGCTCGACCTCCTCGGCCAGGCCAAGAAGGTCATCGTCACCAAGGACGAGACCACGATCGTCGAGGGCGCCGGCTCGGCCGACGACATCGCCGGTCGCATCACCCAGATCAAGAACGAGATCGAGAACACCGACTCCGACTACGACCGCGAGAAGCTGCAGGAGCGGCTGGCCAAGCTGTCGGGCGGCGTCGCGGTGCTCAAGGTGGGCGCGGCCACCGAGGTCGAGCTCAAGGAGAAGAAGCACCGCATCGAGGACGCGGTGTCGACCACCAAGGCGGCCATCGAGGAGGGCGTCGTCGCCGGCGGCGGCACCACGCTGCTGCGGGCCCAGTCCGAGGTCCTGAAGCTGGTCGAGACGCTCGCCCACGACGAGGCCACCGGTGCCCGCATCGTCGCCCGTTCGCTCGAGGAGCCCCTCAAGCAGATCGCGGTCAACGCCGGTCTCGAGGGCGGCGTCGTCGCCGAGCGGGTGCGGGGCCTCGACGGGTCCGAGGGCCTCAACGCCGCCACCGGCGACTACGAGGACCTGACCAAGGCCGGCATCATCGACGCCGCCAAGGTGACCCGCTCGGCGCTGCAGAACGCGGCGTCGATCGCTGCGCTGTTCCTCACGACCGAGGCGGTCATCGCCGACAAGCCCGAGGAGGAGCCTGCTGGCGCCCCGGGCGCAGGCATGGAGGACTTCTAGCCCACAGGTGATCCGGGCCGCCGGTCCGGGTCATCGGATGCCAGGTACTGCACCGCCGCCCCCTCGGGGGCGGCGGTGTCGCGCCCGGGTCGCGAACGGGACGTCAGGTCGGCGGCACGCCGAAGCGGCCGCGGCGCCCGCCGGTAGTCTGCTGGCATGGATGGGACGCGGATCGTGATGGTGCGGCACGGTGAGTCGCTCGCCCAGGAGCTGCGCATCGTCGGCGGTCACGCGGGGTGCCAGGGGCTGTCCGAGCGGGGGCGGGCCCAGGTCGAGGCCTTGCGCGATCGGTGGGCGCAGGGGCGCGAGGTCGAGGGTGAGGTGGCGCTCTACGCCAGCGTCATGCCTCGGGCCGTCGAGACCGCCGAGATCCTCGCGCCCGCCCTGGGCAGCCCACCGATCAGCGAGGACTGCGACTTCTGCGAGCACCACCCGGGCGAGGGCGACGGCCTGCCGTGGGAGACCTTCGACGAGCTGTACCCCCGCCCCGACGGCGAGTGGACCCCCGACCTCCGCCGCGACCCCGGAGGCGAGACCTGGAACGAGATGGCGGCCAGGGTCAGGGCCGGTTTCGACCGCCTGGTCGAGCGGCACCCGGGCCAGACGGTCGTCGTCGCCTGCCACGGGGGCGTCATCGTGCAGACCATGATCCGCTGGCTGGCGATCGACCCGCTGGGCGACGGGGAGCGGGCCTGGTTCAGCCCGGAGAACTCGTCGATCACCGAGTGGCGCTACGGCACCAACCCGTACGGGGACCGGTCCGGCACCTGGGAGCTGGCACGGTTCAACGACCACGCCCACCTCCTGGGCGCCCGGCGCTCGCTGGTCTGACCGTCAGGCCTCCCGGCGGGTCGACGCCGGCAGCCACCGGGGGTCGACGTCGTCGTCGGGCTCGAGGGGCCGCATCGCCAGGTCGATGGCCGACCACAGCGTCTTCGACACGGGGTAGAAGGCGAGCGGCACGGCGACGGCGACCGCCACGACGACGCCCACCGCGACCGTGACCGAACCCGACGGGTAGGTGGCGGCGAAGGCGACCACCACGGCCACCAGCACCGCGCCGAAGCTCACGACGGTGTTCATGCCGAGCGCCCCGATCCAGTGCCCTTCGATGCGCTCGAGGCGGAAGCCGCAGCGCGGGCAGCGCTCGACGATCGTGAACCAGCGCCGGAAGAGGTGGCCGCCCCCGCACACCGGGCAGCGCCGGGCGAGCCCCCGCAGCAGCAGGCGGGTGGTGGTGTGCGGCGGCGGGTCGGCGGGCGGGTCCTCCACGCCACGAGCATGCCCGAGCCTGCTGCGCGACATGTAGCGTTCACTCTGACGTGGCCGGTCCGAGGGGTGCCGGTCACCGGGAGGGACGGCATGCGGGGTCTATCGGTGCGGCGCACGGTGGCGACGGTGGCGTTGGCGGCGCTCTCGGCGACGACGGCGTGCGTGGGCGTGTCCGGCCGGCCGGGCGGAGGCGGCGGGCACCACGGCCCGCCGCAGTACGCAGGCGAGATCGACCTGACGCTCGCCACCGACCCGGAGACCTGCGACCCGCTCGGCGGCGACCGGTGCATGCTGCCGTTCCCCAACGACCACTTCACGGTGACCGACGACGCCACGGCCACGGGCCGCCGTGTCGACCTGGCGCCGGACACCACACCCGCCAACGTGCACGGCGTCCACGTCGATCCCACCGAGCTCAACCGCAACGACGGGTTCTCGCCGGGATCGGCGATCGCCGTGCTCCTGCCGGGCCTCGACGCCGAGGCCAGCGGGTTGGCCCCGATCACCGACATGGGCCGGTCGCTGGACCGTGACGCGCCGGTCGTGGTGATCGACGCCCAGACGGGCCGCCGCCACCCGTACTGGGCCGAGCTCGACCAGCGGGCGCCCGACGACGAGCACCGGCTGCTCTTCGTGCGCCCGGCCGAGAACTTCCTCGAGGGCCACCGCTACATCGTCGCCATCCGGGGCGTGGTCGACGGCGCCGGCGACCCGATCGGGCCCAGCGACGTGTTCCGTGCGTACCGCGACCGCCTGCGCACGGACGTGCCGGCGGTCGAGGAGCGTCGTGGCCACATGGAGGAGCTGTTCCGCACCCTGCGGCGCGCCCAGGTCGACCGGGACGAGCTGACGCTCGCCTGGGACTTCACGGTCGCCAGCGGCGAGAACCTGTCCGAGCGGGTGCTGGCCATGCGCGACGACGCCTTCGCCCAGCTCGGCGACGACGCTCCCGGGTTCACCGTCACGAGCGCGACCCCGAGCACCCGGGCCAACCTGGCCACCGAGGTCCAGGGCACCTTCGAGGTGCCGAGCTACCTGACCGGCGACGG
>JAFGPU010000208.1 GCA_016936035.1 Acidimicrobiales bacterium | reverse complement strand
GGGGCCCGCTTCGTCGAGCTCGAGGGCGCCGACCACTTCGTCGCCGTCGACCCCGACCAGATCCTCGACCCCGTCGAGCGGTTCGTCCGCGGGCTCGGGTCCGCGCGACCGACCGAGCTGTCGCTGACGACGCTGCTCGCGGTCCGCGTCGACGAGGGTCTCGACATGGCCTGGGTCCGCAGCCTGCTGCGCGAGGCGCTCGACGAGCACCGCGGCGTGCCGGCGAGGGCGGAGACCGGCTCCGTCGTGGCGACGTTCGACGGTCCCGGCCGCGCGGTGCGGTGCGCACTCGCGTTCCTCCGGCGGGCCACCGCCGCCAACCTCCACGTCTCCGTCGGCCTGCACACCGCGGAGATCGCCCGCCGCGGCGCCGAGGTGTCCGGCGAGGGCGTGGCAGTGGCGACGGCGATCGCCGACCGCGCCGCGCCGGGAGAGGTCTGGGTCTCGTCGACGCTGCGCGACCTGACCGCCGGCTCGGGACTCTCGTTCGAGCGGCGCGACGATCTCGACGTGGGTGGCACCGGCCGGCGGCTGGAGCTCGACGTGGCACGGTGACGTCCGGTCCCGGCAGGTCGGCGGGTGGCGCTCCGTCGGCCCTCCCGCACCAGACTGTGCGCCTGTGACGGTGGGAACGAGCACGCATCTCCGGGGGGTGGCCATCGCCGCCGCCGGCACGCTGTGCCTCGTCCCCGACGCCACGTTGATCCGCCTGGCCGACGCCGACGACCTCCGCATCGTCTTCTGGCGATCCTTGTTCGTCGGCCTCTCGCTCGCCGTCGTGTCGGTCGCCCGCCACCGGGCACGGGTCGTGTACGCCTACAGGTCCATCGGCCGGGCGGGCGTGGCCGTCGCGGTCGCGTGGGGCCTCGCGCTCGTGGGCTTCGTCGTGTCGATCAACAACACCGCCGTGGCCAACACGCTCGTCATCCTCGCCACGGCGCCGTTCTTCGCCGCGCTCGCTACCCGGCTGCTGCTGGGCGACACGGTTCGCCGCCGCACCTGGGTGGCCATGGTCGCCGCGTTCGCCGGGGTGGTCGTCACCTTCGCCGGCCGGTCCGAGGTCGGCGGCATGGTCGGCAACCTGGCGGCGGTCGGGGTGGCGGCCGTGCTCGGCACCAACCTCACGATCATCAGGCGGGCCGCCGGCGTCGACATGCTGCCCGCGATCTCGCTCGCCGGCTTCGTCGCCGCGGCGTTGGCGCTGCCCGCCGCCTGGCCGGTCGGCATCAGCCTGCACGATGCCGTGGTGATCGGGGCCATGGGCCTGGTGCTCGTCCCCGCCGCCTTCGGGCTGGTCGCTCTCGGTACCCGGTACCTGCCGTCTCCCGAGGTCAGCCTGGTGATGCTGCTCGAGACGGTGCTCGGCCCCCTCCTCGCGTGGGCGGTCGTGGGCGAGGCGCCGCCGGCGGCGGCGGCGGTGGGGGGCACCATCGTGGTGCTCGCCATCGCCGTGCACGGGCTCGTGGCCCTGCGCGACGAGCGGGTGCCGGCCGACGCCGCCGTGCTCGCGGTCGCGCGACCGACCGTCGCCGTGACCGAGGCGACCGACCCTGCAGGCGGCGAGCCGGACTGACACCCTGGCGGCGGCCGCGTCACACCGAGCGCCGGCGTCACCGGCGACGACGGCGCCCCGTCACGGGAGCCCGGCCTCGTCCTCGCTCCAGCTGCCGAGCGAGCCGGGGGTGACCAGCACCGGTTCTGCCGGCGTGGGGCTCGCCGAGCGAACGTGCCGCGCCTGGTCGAGCAGCCCCCGCACCGCGCCGACGAGCGGCCGCGCCAGCGGGGCGGGCGGCGCCCCGGCATCGTGCGCGACCTCGGCGAGGCGCCGCCGCTCGGGCACGAACACCGGGGTCGATGCCAGCGTCACGCCGGGGACGGTGGCCCCGAGCAGCGCCGAGAGGGCCGAGCCCAGCTCGGAGCGCTGGCGCGGCGACCGGGGCGCCCGGTTGACGACGGGGACCATCCGGCCGCCGTCGACGCCCAGTTCGAGGAGGTCGCGGATCACACGCAGCTGGGAGTGGACGCCGGCGATGCCCGGCAGCCCGACCACCAGCACCAGGTCGGCGTCGCCGAGCGTGTGCCGGGCCAGCACGTTGCGGTCCTCGACGTCCGTCGAGCCGCACTGGTCGTCGCCCTCGACATCCGCGTCGACGTCGGCGACCACCTGCTGGTAGGCGCGGCGCAGGCTGGTGAGCGCGCTCGCCCACGCACGGGGTCGCAGCGCCGTCCAGTCGCGGTGGCGGCGCAGCCCGAGCAGCAGGTCGTAGCCACGAGCGTCGACCGAGAAGCACAGGGCGCGCACCTGGTCGGGCGGCAGGACCGTGCCCCGGTGAGCCTCGACCAGTTCGAGCACGCCGGGCACGACGTCACCCGCGTCGTGCAGCAGCGCCTGGTGGGCGTGCAGCGCGAGGTCGGCCAGCACCACCAGACCCCGGTCCCGGGGGTCGGCGGCCAGCCCGCCGGCCAGGGCCATCGCCAGCGTCGACCGCCCGACGCCGCCGGCGCCGGTGACCGTGACGAGGCGGCCCCGCCACGTCGCGGTCTCGCCGTCGTCGCCGGCGTCGGGCGGCGACACGAGGTCGTCGCCCCGCGCGATCGGCCGGGCGACGGCACGGAGGGCATCGAACAGCTCGTCGGGACCGAACCCGGGCGGCAGCACCGCGTGCACGCCGAGGTCGTGCCAGTTGCGGGCGGTGCGCCCGTCGTCGCCGGCGACGACGGCGCAGCCGTGCCGGGAGGCGACGTCGACGAGGTCGCGGTCGAACGCGGCGAGGCCGGCGTCCACGAGCAACGCCGAGAACGGCCTCCCCGAGCCGAGGCGGGCCCGCGCCTCCTCCGGCGACACCACCTTGACGAAGTCCACGGGCAACGCGGCCGAGGTCGACCAGCGCGCCACCTCGCCGAACCAGGGCGCCCGCACGTTCGCCAGGCCCAGCACCACGAACCGGTCGCCCCCCATCAGCCGCCACCGCCGGCGGGGGGAGGGCCCTCGGGCGGCGCCGGGTCGGTGGTGCCCGCCCGTGGCGGCGCTGCGCCGGTCGCCGACGAGCTGCGGGCCAGGTGCGTGGTGCGGACCAGGGTGATCTTGCCGTCGCGTGCCGCGTGGATGACCGGGGCCCGGCGGGTCGGGTCGGAGAGCGCCAGCGTGACGGTGAGCTCGCGCCCGTCGCCGAACGACCCGCCCGCCTCGGTCACCTCGATGACCCGGACGCCCTCGGCGACGACGTCGGTGACCTCGTCGTGGGTGGCGTAGACGTCGACCGTGTCGCCGGTGCGCAGTCGGCCGTCGACCGCGAGCTCGCGGGCGAGCGCCACCGAGACCTCGGCGGCCGGCTCCGCCTCGCCCTGGTCGCTCAGCGCGCCCGCCTGGAGCAGCTCGCCCTCGCCGACCGGCCCGACCACGACCCGTCCCTCGAGCTCGGCCCCGGTGCGGAACGCTGCGTCGGCCACTCCCGCGGGGAGGTCGATGCGTTCGAACCGGATGGCGTCGGCCGTGACCGGATCGCCAGGCCGCAGCGCGTGGGCGGCGACGGCGTACCGCTGGTCGGGGGCACCGGTCGCCTGCTGCCACGACACGAAGGTGCCCACGCCGGCCACGGCGATGAGCAGGCCGCCCACCACCGCCCGCCCGCCGGGCACGCCGGGCAGGCGCGTCACGGTACGGCGTGGCCCGGCATCGTTCAGGTCGGTCGCGGCGGCACCGTCGATCGGCCGCGTCATCACCATGGCTCGTCTCCCAGCCCGACAGCACGCCGCACCGCCCCGCGCGGTGCCGGCGGCGCCCACGAAGACAGTGGTCGCCCCGACACCATACGTGACCTCGCGCGGCGTGCCAGGAGTAGACCGAAAGATGCCCAAACACCACACGAGGAGGTAAGGTGTCGGACGTGACCACTGACGAGACCGATTGGCTCTCGACCCAAGAGGCGGCACGGCGGCTCGGGATCACGCCACGGACGCTGTACCGCTTCATCGACCACGGCGAGTTGCCCGCCTACCGCTTCGGCCGGGTCATCCGGCTCCGCAGCCACGAGGTCGACGAGTTCATCAGCCGATCACGCATCCAACCGGGCGAGCTCGAGCACCTCTACCCCGAGCCCGCTGTCCGCGGCGAGGACGAGGCCTGAGACCCGGGCTCTGTGGAGAACTCGCGCAATCCACAGGCTTGCGCCCCTCGTAGCTCACAGCACACCCGTCGTACCGTGCCCCCATGCCGACGTTCGAGGTGATCC
>JAFGPU010000207.1 GCA_016936035.1 Acidimicrobiales bacterium | reverse complement strand
GCACCGCCGACCGGCGGCGCAGCTCGCGGCAGACGTCGACGCCCGAGACCTTGGGCAGCATGACGTCGAGCAGCACCAGGTCGGGCTGCACGACGTCGAACAGGTCGAGGGCCTCGGCGCCGTCCTGCGCGACCTGGACGCGGAAGCCCTCGCGCTTCAGGCCCACGGTCAGCGCTTCGACGAAGCTGTCCTCGTCCTCGACGAGGAGCACGGTGGGGTCGGGCGTACTCATCCAGCCTCCTGGGAGACGGCGACCGGGCCGGGCCCGGCGGGCAAACGCAACGTGAACGTCGAGCCCACGCCCTCGCGCGACTCGACCCGGACCTCGCCCCGGTGGTTCGAGGCGACGTGGCGCACGATCGCGAGGCCGAGGCCCGTGCCGCCGGTCTCGCGGCTGCGGGCGCGATCGACCCGGTAGAAGCGCTCGAAGATGCGCTCCAGATCACGGCGGGGGATGCCGATGCCGCGGTCGCGCACGCTCACGTCGACCCAGGTGCCGTTGGTGCGGGCCCGGACGGTGACGGTGCTGCCGGGCTCGCTGTACTTCACGGCGTTGTCGAGCAGGTTCGTGACCGCCGAGACGAGCTGCCGCCGGTCGCCCACGACGGTCAGGCGCTCGGACGCGGGCTCGACGTCGATGTCGATGCCCCGCTGCTCGGCGGCCGGGCGGACCCGGTCGGCGGCGTCGCCCACGAACTGCGCCACCGCCACGGCGTCGGTGGCGAGGCCCGCCGCCACCTCGATGCGCGACAGCTCGAGCAGGTCGTCGATGGTCGCGCCCACCCGGAACGCCTCGCTGGCCAGCCGCTCGGCCAGGCGCTTGGTGACGTCGGGGTCGTCCTCGTCGAGCAGGGTCTCGGCCAGCAGCGACAGCGCGCCCACGGGGGTCTTGAGCTCGTGGCTGATGTTGGCCACGAAGTCGCGCCGCACGTTCTCGAGCCGCCGCCGCTCCGACGTGTCCTCGACCACCACCAGCACGCCCGAGGGCCGGGAGTCGCTCTCGAGCGGCACGGCCCGCAGGCTGAGCACCCGGCGCGGCGGGCCGAACAGCTCGAGCTCGCGCTCACTGCCCCGCCCCCGCAGGGCGTCGGCGGCCATGGTGGTGATGGCCTCTTCGACCAGGGCGTCGCTGTGGCGCGCGGCCAGGAACGACGCGGCCGGGGCGTTGCGGTAGGTGATCTCGCCCCGCTCGTCGAAGATGATGACGCCGTTGGCGATGGCGCCCAGCGCCCACGACAGGCGGCTCTCCACCTCGGCATCGGCGGCGCGGCGGGCGGCGGTGGCGGCGGCGACGCGCTCGAGGTCGTCGAGCGACCGGTCGAGCGACGGGCGCTCCGACCCGTTGCGGCCGGCACCGCCGGTCCCGCCGGGCGGCTCGGGCTCGAGGGTGCGGATGGCGAGGTCGACCCGCTGGGCGGCCGCACGGCGGGTGACCGCGGCGGCGACCAGGCCCGACAGGGTGACCACGAGGAGCAGCGCCAGCACCGTGATCGCGATCACCATGGCACGCCGCCCGAGGTGCTCATGCGGTGCGCCGCTCGCCGTCCACGAGCGCGTCGAGCACGCCGCGCACGTCGACGCGGTCGTCGATGTGCACGCCCGTCACGGCCGACACGGCGACGTACCCCGCGGCCACCAGGGCGGTGTCGCAGTCCGGGGGCAGGTCGGCGGTGGTCGGGCGCATCTCGAGCTGGAGCCGGCCGCCGCCCTCGGCCGACTCGATGACGGTGGACCGCACCGTGCCGAACGGGGCGAGCCGGGCAGAGCGCGCGCCGGCGAGCCGGCCGGCCGGTACGTCGGGCACGTTGATGTTCAGCACCGTGCACTTGGGTGCGCCGGTCAGCCAGTCGACGGCGGCGGCGGCGATGCCGGCCGCCGTGTCCCAGTGCAGCGGCGACCCCCGGTCGGCCGCCGTGCCGGCCTCGGCCCCCGTCGAGGCGTCCTCCGGGGCCTCGATCACCTCGACCATGGCCTCCTCTCCCTCGCCGACGGGCGAGATCCGGTTGCCCGCCTGCTCGTGGAACAGGGCCCGGGCCACGTCGATGCTGACCGCCAGGCCGCGCACCCCGAAGTTGGCGCCGGTGAGCGCCGCGCCCACGGTGCCGGAGTGGAGCACGGCTCGCCCCGTGTTGCAGCCGGGGTTGACGCCCGAGACGACGAGGTCGGGCGGCGGGCCGAACCCGCCGAGCCGGGCCGCCAGCACGCACAGGCCGGGAGGGCCGTCGACGGCGTAGGCGGTCACGCCGGCCAGCCCGGGCAACTCGACCTGCTGGGCATCGATGTGCTCGTCGACGTGCACCTTGCCGATGGCGGCACCTGCGCCGCTCCAGTCGCAGTTCGGCGCCGCCACCACCACGTCACGGCCGTCGTCGACCAGCGCGCGCACGAGGGCGTGCAGTCCGATCGACTCGACGCCGTCGTCGTTGGTCACCAGGATCGTCATCGGGGCTCTCCATCACGCATCGGCACCCCAGAAGTCTGCCGCCGGATCGTCCCGGCGGCTCGCACCTTCGGTCAACGGACCTCCGCGGCCAGGTGGGCCGGCTCGCCGGTGAGCAGGTAGCGCAGGCGGGCGCCGATGATGGCGGCGTGGTCGGCGATGCGGTCGGTCGCCTGGCCCGCCACGAACAGGTGCATCGCGATCGTCACGGCATCGGGGCCGTCGAGGCGGCGCAGCTCGTCGACGAGCCGCTCCTGGAACGAGCGCAGGTGCGGCCGGTGCTCGACCAGCTGGCTGGCCAGGGCGAGGTCCTGGGCCGACCAGGCTCGCAGGGCGGTCCGGTACTGGTCGACGGCGACGTCGACGAGGGTGCGCACGATGTCCCATGCGGCGCCGCACCGCGACAGCTCGTCGACGTCGGGGGCGAGCTTGACGACCCGCAGCGCCAGGTCGCCGACCCGCTCGAGCTCGGACAGGATGCGCACCACCGACACGAGGAAGCGCAGATCGCTGGCCATGGGGGCCTCACGACCCAGCAGCAGGTAGCAGCGTTCGAGCAGCGAGACGTGCATGGCGTCGATCTCGTCGTCCGAGGCCAGCGCGGCGGCGACGGTCGACCCCGTGGGGTCACCGCGGTCGAGCACCTCGCGCACGCGCTCGAGGTTCTGGTCGACCCGCACCCCCATCAGCTCGACCTGCAGCCGCAACTGGTCGAGCTCGGTGTGGAAGGCGGTGCGGAGCGGGACGGGGGCCTCGCTGCCCATCAGCCGATCTCCATTCAGCCGAAGCGCCCGGTGATGTAGTTCTCGGTGCGCTCGTCCGCCGGGTTGGAGAAGATCGTCTCGGTCCGGTCGAACTCGACGAGCAGGCCCGTGCGCCGGTCGGAGTCGGGGTTGACCTCGGTCGAGAAGAACGCCGTGGCATCCGACACCCGGGCGGCCTGCTGCATGTTGTGGGTGACGATGACGATGGTGAACTCGTCCTTGATCTCCTGCATCAGGTCTTCGATGCGGGCGGTGGCGATGGGGTCGAGCGCCGAGCAGGGCTCGTCCATGAGCAGGACGTCGGGCTTGGTGGCGATGGCACGGGCGATGCACAGACGCTGCTGCTGCCCGCCGGACAGCCCGTTGGCCGAGTCCTTGAGGCGGTCCTTGACCTCGTCCCACAGCGCGGCCTTGTGCAGCGACTCCTCGACGATGTCGTCGAGCTCGCCACCGCGGCGCTTGCGGCCGTGCAGGCGGGGCCCGTAGGCGACGTTGTCGTAGATCGACTTGGGGAACGGGTTGGGCTTCTGGAACACCATCCCGACCCGGCGCCGCACCTCGACCGGGTCGACCTTGGGGCCGTACAGGTCGACGCCGTGGTAGCTCACCGTGCCCTCGGCCCAGGCGCCGGGGATGAGGTCGTTCATGCGGTTGAGGCACCGCAGCACCGTGGACTTGCCGCAGCCCGACGGGCCGATGAACGCGGTGATCTCGCGCTGGCGGACGTCGAGGCTGACGTCGCGCACGGCCCGGAAGTCGCCGTAGTACGCGCTGAGGTCGCGCAGCTCGAACACGACCGGCAGGTCGGTGGGCTCGGGCTGGTCGTGGTGGGCCACGACGGTGCCCTGGGGGAGCGGCTGCCCGTCGGCGGCGGAGGTGGTGGCGGTGGCGGTGGGCTCGGTCATGACGACCTCTTCTTCTCGAAGCGGTTGCGAAGGACGATGGCGATCGAGTTGATGAGCAGGACGAAGACCAACATGGCGATGATCGCCGCCGAGGCGTTGGCTTCCTTGAACTGGGCCTCTGGCTCGGCAGCCCAGCTGGTGACGATGGTGGGCAGGGCGACGAACCGCTCGGTGAGGTGGCCCGGGTCGACCAGGTTGCCGGCGCTCAGGCCCGCGCCCTGGCTGAAGAACCCGGTGACCGCACCGACGACGATGAGCGGCGCCGCTTCGCCGACGGCCCGCGCGATCGACAGCAGGCCGCCGGTGAGGATGCCCGGCGCCGCGTACGGCAGCACCTGCGTGCGGATCACCTCCCACCGGGTGGCGCCCACGCCGTAGGCGCCTTCGCGCAGCGACTGGGGCACGGCTCGCAGGGCCTCGGAGGTGGTGATGACGATGATGGGCAGCACCAGCACGGCCAGCGTCATGCCGGCGGCGGCCAGCGT
>JAFGPU010000206.1 GCA_016936035.1 Acidimicrobiales bacterium | reverse complement strand
TCGCGGACCGTGCACGCGAGCAGGACGGGGTGGTCGACGAGCTGACCCGCGACGAAGGTGAGCAGTTCGAGCGACGGGAGATCGGCCCACTGCAGGTCGTCGAGCACGAGCATGAGCGGCTGGGCGGCGGACGCCTCGGCGAGCAGGCGCGTGACCGCGTCGAAGAGGCGGAAGCGCGTGTGCTCGGCGCGGACGGCCTCGCCGGCGTCGGTGTCAGTGTCGACCAGGCTGGCGAGCTCGGGAGGCACCGGCGTGCCGCCGTCGATGCGGCCCACCAGGGCCCGCACAGGCGGCAGCCACGGCCAGAACGCCGGTGTCGCGCCGCCCTCGAACGCCCGCCCCCAGCAGACCGCCACCCCACGGTCGGCGGCCACGGACGCGAGCTCCTCGAGCAGCCGGGTCTTGCCGATGCCGGGCTCGCCCTCCACCAGCACGACCCGGGTGGCCCTGCGCGCCTCGTCGAGCGCGGCGATGCACTGGCGCAGCTCGACGTCGCGGCCGACCAGACCGGGGCCGGACGGCGTGGCGTCGACGTCGGGTGGTCGCGGACCGGCGTCGACGGTCGCGGCCGTCGCACCGGTGAGGGCACGCGCCGTGTCCGGCTCGGAGGTCAGGGTCGGGTCCTGCGCCAGGATGGCGGCCTCGAGCTCGACCAGCGGCCGGCCCGGGTCGATGCCGAGCTGGTCGCGCAGCGTGCGCCGGGCGTCGTCGAGCACCCGCAGCGCCTCCGCCTGACGGCCCGATCGGTACAGGGCGAGCGCCAGGTGGTGGCGGAACCGCTCCCGCAACGGATGGGCCGCCACCAGCTCGCCCAGCTCGCCGATCGCCGCGTCGTGCCGTCCGAGCCGCAGGTCGGCGTCGGCGCGGTCCTCGGCGACCACGAGCTTGCGCTCCTCGAGCTTGGCGGCGAGGCCCCAGGCGAAGTCGAGGTGCGAGAACTCGAGCAGCGCCGGCCCCCGCCACAGGGCCATGGCCTCGTCGAGGAGGGCACGGGCGCCGGCGGGGTCGCCGGCGTCGAGCAGCGCGCGGCCCCGGTCGGCCAGGTCACCGAACCGGTGGCTGTCGAGCGCATCGGGGTCCACGACCAGCCGGTAGCCGGGCGGGTCCCAGACCAGCACCCGGGCGCCTTCGCCTCGGGCGCCGCCGGGCGCCAACGCCCGGCGCAGGCGCGAGACGTAGCTCTGCAGCGTGCCCGCCGCCGAGGTCGGCGGCTCCTGCCCCCACAGGGCATCGATGATCGACTCCGCGGGAACGACCCGCCCGCCGGCCACGAGGAGCATGGCGAGCACCGTGCGGGGCTGGGTGCCGCCGATGTCGACGGGTGCGCCCGCGTCCACCACTTCGAGGTTGCCCAGCAACCTGAATTCCACGCGTCGTCTCCCTCCGGCGCCCGCCGAGGCGCGCAGCGCTCATTCTCCCACGTCAGCACTCACATTCCGAGGTTACGGACATCGGCAGCCGGTGCCACCGCCCGGTGGCGCGACCAGATGTGCGCGACAGGCGGGGCGCCGACGTGGAACCATCGCGCCATGGCGACGGCAGCCACGGTCCCGTCCGCATCGACCGACGACCTCGCGCTCGTCGACGCATGGTGGCGTGCCGCCAACTACCTGTCCGTGGGGCAGATCTACCTGCTCGACAACCCGTTGCTGCGCGAGCCGCTCGCACTCGACCACGTCAAGCCCCGCCTGCTCGGCCACTGGGGCACCACACCCGGGCTCAACCTGGTGTACGCCCACCTGAACCGGGTCATCCGCCGCCGCGACCTCGACGCCGTCTACGTGTGCGGGCCCGGCCACGGCGGCCCGGGCATGGTGGCCAACACCTACCTCGAGGGCACCTACAGCGAGATCTACCCGGAGGTGGGCCGCGACGAGGACGGCATGCGCCGCCTGTTCCGCCAGTTCTCGTTCCCCGGCGGGATCCCCAGCCACGCCGCCCCCGAGACGCCGGGATCGATCAACGAAGGTGGCGAGCTGGGCTACGCGCTGGCCCACGCGTACGGCGCCGCGTTCGACAACCCCGACCTGGTGGTGGCGTGCGTGATCGGCGACGGCGAGGCCGAGACCGGTCCACTGGCGGCGAGCTGGCACTCGAACACGTTCCTCAACCCGGCGGTCGACGGTGCGGTGCTGCCGATCCTGCACCTGAACGGCTACAAGATCGCCAACCCGACGGTGCTGGCGCGCATCCCCGGCGACGAGCTCGTCAAGCTGTTCGAGGGCTACGGGCACCGCGTGCACGTCGTGTCCGGCGACGACCCGGCCGTGGTGCACGGTGAGCTGGCCGCGACGCTCGACACGGCGCTGGACGAGATCGCCGCCGTGCAGGACGGCTGGCGGGCCGGCGACGCCCGCGGCGAGAGGCCCCGCTGGCCGATGATCGTCCTGCGCACCCCCAAGGGGTGGACGGGCCCGGCTCAGGTCGACGGGCAGCAGGTGGAGGGCACGTTCCGGTCGCACCAGGTGCCGCTCGCCGACCTGGCCGCCGAGCCGGAGCACCTGCGCCGGCTCGAGGAGTGGATGCGCAGCTACCGGCCGGACGAGCTGTTCGACGCCAACGGGGCGCTGCGCCCCGAGGTCGAGGCCCTGGCCCCCGAGGGCGACCGCCGGATGGGCGCCAACCCGCACGCGAACGGCGGCCGGCTGCGGCGCGACCTCGACCTGCCGGACTTCCGCGCCGCAGCGGTGGATGTACCGGCACCCGGGCGCTCGACCGCAGAGCCCACCCGGGTGCTCGGCCGGTGGTTGCGCGACGTGGTCACCCGCAACCCCGAGACGTTCCGCATCATGGGTCCGGACGAGACGGCGTCGAACCGGCTGTCGGCCGTGTTCGAGGCCACCGATCGCACCTGGGTCGCCGCGACGGTGGCGGGCGACGACCACCTGAGCCCGACCGGCCGGGTGATGGAGGTGCTCTCCGAGCACATGTGCCAGGGATGGCTCGAGGGCTACACGCTCACGGGCCGCCACGGGCTGTTCAACTGCTACGAGGCGTTCACGCACATCGTCGACTCGATGTTCAACCAGCACGCCAAGTGGCTGAACGTCAGCCGCGAGCTCGACTGGCGGCCGCCGGTCCCCTCGTTCAACTACCTGCTGTCGAGCCACGTGTGGCGCCAGGACCACAACGGCTTCTCGCACCAGGACCCGGGCTTCCTCGACATCGTCGCCAACAAGAAGGCCGAGGTGGTGCGCATCTACCTGCCACCCGACGCCAACACGCTGCTGTCGACCATGAACCACTGCCTGCGCAGCGTCGACTACGTGAACGTCGTGGTGGCCGGCAAGAACGAGATGCCCGACTGGCTCGACATGGAGGCTGCCATCGCCCACTGCCGGGCGGGCATCGGTCCGTGGGACTGGGCGTCCTCGCCCGCGGTCGCCGCGGGCGGCGAGCCCGAGGTGGTGCTGGCGTGCTGCGGCGACGTGCCGACGCTCGAGACCCTCGCGGCCGTCGACCTGCTGCGCCAGCTGCTGCCCGACCTGGCCGTCCGGGTGGTCAACGTGGTCGACGTCATGCGGCTGCAACCGCCGTCCGAGCACCCCCACGGCCTGGGCGACGCCGACTTCGACGCCCTGTTCACCACCGACCGGCCCATCGTGTTCGCGTGGCACGGCTACCCGTCGATGATCCACCAGTTCACCTACCGGCGCACCAACCACCGCAACCTGCACGTGCGGGGCTACAAGGAGGAGGGCACCACCACCACGCCGTTCGACATGGTGATGCTCAACGACCTCGACCGCTTCCACCTGGTCATCGACGTCATCGACCGGGTGCCGTCGCTGGGCGACGCCGCGGTCGACGTGCGTGCCGAGATGGTGGAGCGCCGTCGCGAGGCCCGCGAGCACACCAGAGCGGTGGGCGACGACATCCCGTCGGTGCGCGACTGGGTCTGGCCGTACTGAGCGACCGATGGACGACCAGCCGCCCGGAGCCCCGCCCGCCTTGGCCCCGACCGTGCCCGTCGCCGGGCCGCCCTGGCGCCTGCGCACCGAGGACGAGCTCGTCCCGCCGGACCGACCCGCCGACCTCAGCCCCGGCGAGCTGCGATTCCGACCCCAACCGGCCACCCGGTGGTTCAGCCCCGGCGTCCTGACGGCCTCCGGCCTGCACGTGGGCGTCACCTCGGTGTTCGGTCAGTTCCTCGACAAGCGCGAGCTGCAGACCTCACGGCCCTGCGAGCCCGATCTGCGCTACGCCGAACGCGACGAGATCTGGATCGACTACGTGGCCGACACCGGCGACGGGTTCGCGGCCACGGCCACGGTGGCGTGCCAGGTGGCCGACCGACAGCTGCATCCGGACGGGACCGGGCCGCTGCCCCGGGGCGACATCCTGGTGTTCGGCGGCGACGAGGTCTACCCGGCCGCCAGCACCGAGGGGTACGAGAACCGGCTCGAGGGCCCGTGGCGGGCGGCGCTGCCGTGGACCGATCCGGCACCGGTCGACCCTCCGCACCCCACGGCCTATGCCGTTCCCGGCAACCACGACTGGTACGACGGCCTGACGGGGTTCCTGCGCCTGTTCGGGCAGAACCGGTGGATCGGCGGGTGGTTGACGAACCAGACACGCAGCTACTTCGCAGTGAAGCTGCCGCACGGCTGGTGGCTGTGGGGCATCGACATCCAGGCGGACGCCCTCGTCGACGAGCCGCAGCTCGCGTACTTCTCGCAGGTCGCCCGCTCGGCGCAACGGGGCGACCGCGTGGTGCTCGCCACCGCCGTACCGACCTGGACCCAGCTCGAGCGCGACCCGCAGGCCTACCGCAACCTCGCCTACCTCGAACGGGCGGTGCTGAGGCCCGCGGGCCTCGAGCTGAAGCTCACCCTCGCGGGAGACCTGCACCACTACGCCCGCTACACCCACCAGGGCGACGACGACGAGGTCGGCCCGACCCACAAGATCACCTCGGGCGGCGGCGGGGCGTTCCTCCACCCGACCCACGACCTGCCGAGGTCGGCGTCGATCGGCATCGACCCCGACGATCCCGACGACGTGGCCGACTACGCGCTGGACACGCGCTACCCGTCCGCCGCCCGGTCCCGCCTGCTGTCACTGCAGGCCCTGCTGCTGCCGCTCCGCAACCCGAGCTTCGTCTGGGTCCCGGCGGTGGTGAACCTGCTGTTCCTGTGGACGATCCAGTTCGGGCTGCGCAGCCTCGACCAGAGCGGCGCAGGCTTCGCGGACGCCGCCGACCGGTGGGGGTGGACCGACCTCGCCGGCGGGGTCTTCCGCAACTCGATGTCGGCGCTCATGGTGCTGGTGCTGTTCGGCGGCCTGTGGGCGTTCGCCAAGGCGCCGCCGTGGGCGCCGCGGGGGTGGCGGCGCCACGCCGCCAAGACCGCGTTCGCCCTCGTCCACCTGGTCGCCCAGGTGGTGACGATCGCAACCGTTTCGCTGGTGGCGCTCTCGGCGGCGGCGTCACTCGACGGCTGGTGGTTCGCCGCGGTGGCCAGCCTGGTCGCGCTGGTCGTCGGTGGCGTGGGCTCGTCCCTCGTCGTCGGTGCCTACCTGGCGGCGGCGATCGCCCTGCCGGGGGTGCGCGCGCACGCGAACGAGGCGTTCGCCGCCGCGCGCATCACCGGCTACAAGAACTTCCTGCGCATGCACATCGACAGCACCGGTGCGCTCACCGTCTACGCGCTCGGCATCGACAGGGCGGTCAGGCGGCGGCACTGGCGGGCGGTGCCCGAGGCGGCCCGCAACGACGCGGCGTGGATCGCCCCGGCGGGCGACGCGCCCCGGCCTCGCCTCGTCGACAGGGTGACGATCAGGTGATGCCGGTATCATGACCCTTCGCCCGTCGGGCCGTCCCGGCGGGCGTACGTCGTGGTCGCAGCACCGGCCGGCGCACAGGCCACGCTGCCACCGCTCCCTCCCCGGCGCGGGTGGCTGTGCCAGCATGGCCGGCCGTAGCCGTCTGTCGGTTCGATCGCTCCCTGGAGGCCACGCTGTCCTCGAGTGCTGGAAGCCCCAGCGGCACGTCGATCAGCCACCTCGCCCGCGAGCCCGGCGCC
>JAFGPU010000205.1 GCA_016936035.1 Acidimicrobiales bacterium | reverse complement strand
GCGGTCGAAGGTTGCGTCCGCCCCGTCAGACCCCGAGCTTGCGGGCCCGCACGATCAGCGTGGGTGGCACCCAGCGCATGGCGTCGGACCAGGCATCGGCCGCGCCGGCGCGCTCGGCCTGCGGCTCGAGCAGCACGTCGACGCCGAACCCGGCCCGGTTGAGGCTGGCGAACAGGGCGCCCAGCGTGATCACCCGGTCGGGGTCGGTGTGGTCGTCGGCCACCGACCAGAGGACGGGACTCGTGTCCCACCAGGCCCGGCGGAGCACCGGCTCGACGCCGGCGGGATCGAGCATCACGAACGCGGGGTGGGGCAACGAGAACACGAAGGGGCGCTCGGACCGGAGCACCCGGTGCACCTGGCGGAAGACTCGGTCGAGGTCGTCGACCGTGGCCAAGCCGTAGATCGACACCGCGGCGTCGATGGTGTCGGCCCGCACGAAGGCCAGCTCGGCGAGCGGGCCGTGGTGCGTCTCGACCCGCACCTCCTCACGTTCGGCCCGTTCGCGCGTCTCGCTCAGGTTGGTGACGTCGTCGTCGACGGCGATGACGCGGGCGCCCGCCTTGGCCAGTGCGACCGCCCCGGCGCCCGCCCCGCAGCCGAGCTCGAGGATGCGCCGCCCGTCCACCCGGCCGAGCAGCTTCAGCTCGCTCTCCGTGGGGAGGCCGGGGCCGTAGCGGACGGCATCGGCGTCGAGCGTGGCGCCGGTCGTGCCGGAGAGCGAGAAGCGGGTCCAAGCCATGGCGATCAGTCTGGCGCGCGCCGCCGGCGCGTGCCGAGGGTGGTGGATCGAACGACGAGCGCGCGGGCGGTGACGGCGAGTGCGGATCGGCGGCGAGGATGCAAGACTTCCAGGCGCCGATGTCGTCCGAAACGCCACTCGCGGTCCCGGGGCCCGGGCTCCTGACGGACATCGACCCCGTGCGGGGGTCGCTGGTCGACGCCGTCGTCTCACTCACCATGACCTGGGACCACGAAGGGCGTTGCACCGCGGCGCGGATCGGGACCGAGGCCCACCTCGACACCAGCGAGGCCGCCCTCCGGGGGGACGGCTGGCTCGACGTGCTCCACCCCGCTGAGCGGATCCGAGCGCGGGAGCGCCTCGGCCAGGTCCTCGCCGGCGGTCCCGGTCGCGAGGAGCAGGTGAGGCTGTCCGACGGCGAGCGGTGGGCGATCCTGCGCATCCAGGGCATCGACCACCTCGGCCGGCGCGTCGACCCGCTGCCCGCCGCTGCGGCCGCGTCAGCCGCAGGTCGGGCCGATCCGTGTGCGGGGGCGGCGGGCGTCCTGATCGACGCCACCCACTCGTTCGGCGCCACCGCGCGCATGGCCCGCCTCGTCGAGGGGTTCAACCGCCTGGGCCGGCCCGACGAGATCGTGCGGGCGATGCTCGACGAGGGCGTCGATGTGCTGCGGGGGCACACCGCCACGCTGCACGTGTTGTCCGAAGCGGGCGACGAGTTGGTGTCGGCCGGATCCGCCGGACTGCCTGCCGAGCTCGTCGACGAGCGCTATGGGCGCATCCCGCTGTCCGCGCCGGTTCCGGCCTCCGAGGTGGTGCGCACGGGCGAGACCGTGGTGGTGTCGACCGACGAGGAACGACGGGCGCGCTATCCCGACCTCGACCGGCTCGGCATCGTCTTCGATCCGGCGTTCGTCGTGGTGCCGCTGAAGGACGCACAGGGCCTGCCGTTCGGGGCGATGGCCGTCGGCTTCCCCGAGGAGCGGCCCCTCGCTGCCGGTGACCGCGGCTTCCTCGAGGACGTGGCCGCGCAGTGCGCGCTGGCGCTCGACCGCGCCCGCCTCGCGGACGCCGCCGAACGGGCACAGGACCACCTCGGCTTCCTCGACGCGCTCAGTGCCACGTTGTCGTCGAACCTCCAGATCGACACGGCGCTCGGCCAGCTCGCGGGGCTCACGGTGCCCCGCATCGCCGACTGGTGCGTCGTGCGGCTGATCGAATCGCCCGCCCACCCCGAGCCGATGGTCGGTGTCGCCCACGTCGAGCCCGGCCAGGTCGAGCACCTGACCCGGCTCGTCCACCGCATCCCGCGCGATCTCGGCGAGTCCGGCGAGCTCCGCGACGCCCTGACCGCTGGTCGGCCCCTCATCCGTGGTTCGCGGGGTGCCGTCATGTTGGGGCCGCTGTTCGACGACCCGGAGGACCGCGCCGCCATGGACGCGGTGGGAGTCGACGGCATCGCCATCTTCCCGCTGCGCGCCCGAGGCCGCCTTCTCGGCGCCATCGGGTTCGGCAACCGGCCCGGGCGGACCCTCGGTGCGGCCGAGGTCGAGCTGGCGACCGCGGCCGCCGCCCGCGCCGCCGTCATCGTCGACAACGCCCGCCTGTTCCACGAGCAGTCCGCGGTCGCCCGCGCCCTGCAGGACGGACTGCTGCCTGGCAGCCTGCCGGAGATCCCGGGCGTCGAGCTCGGCGCCCGGTACCGGGCGGCAGGTCACGGGCTGGACGTGGGTGGCGACTTCTACGACGCCTTCCAGGCCGACGCCAACTGGTGGATCATCGCCGTCGGCGACGTGTGCGGCCACGGGGTCGAGGCGGCGACGATCACCGGCCTGGCCCGCCACACCATCCGCTCGGCCGCCCTCGACGGTGTCATGCCGTCGATCGTGCTGGCGCGCCTCAACGAGATGCTGCTGCGCAGCGCGGCCGAGCGCGACGACGACGAGCGGGCGCCGATGAGCCCGCGGTTCTGCACCGTGCTCGTCGGCGCCGTGCAGTCCACCGAGCGCGGCGTCGACATCATCCTCTGCTCGGGCGGCCACCCGCTGCCGCTCGTGCGCCGCTCGGTGGGCCGGGTCGATCCGGTGGGGGTCTCGGGCACGCTCCTCGGTGTGACTGACGAGGTGGCGCTCGTCGACACCGTCGTGCACCTCGATCCCGGCGAGTCGTTGCTGTGCTACACCGACGGCGTCACCGACCGCCGGGCGGGTCGCCGCACCTTCGGCGAGGAGGGCATCGTCAAGGCGCTGCTCCAGGGCAAGAGCCTGTCGGCGGACGAGCTCGCCCGCCTGGTCGAGGCCGAAGCGCTCGGGTTCGTGGACGACCTGCCGGCCGACGACATGGCCGTCCTCGCGCTGCGGGCCGCCCCGCGGGCCTGACCGGGACGGGCCCTGTCCGGGCGCCGTCCCGGAGGCTGCCGGGTCAGACGGGCTCTGGCTCGCGCCGGTCGGGGACCGGCGGCGGCGTCGCCGCCGGTGTCGGCGACGGTTCGGGGGTGACCGCCACGCTCACGGGGATGCGGCGCTTGGTGCCGTGGACGCCCTTGATGAGCTTGGTGACGTTGCGCTTGTGAAGCTCGGTGGTGTCGGCCGGCCCGGGTAGGGCGGCGCCGCAGGCCAGGTTGTTGGCCCGGATGTCGCGGTAGATGGCGTCCCAGTCGTCGAAGAACCGGCGCTCGCGTCGCCGCGACATCCACCCGCGGGTGGGCTTGGTCCTGAGCGTGTCGAGCGCGCTGACGACGCCGTTGCGGAACGCGCTCTGCAGCTTGGTCTCGTCCTGCTGGTCGCCGCGCAGGCTCTTGAGCGCCTGCATGACGGTGGTGAACAGGCTGGTCGAGTGCACGAGCTGGCGGGGCTGGCGGTAGAAGTGCCGCAACATGCGGAACTTCCAGTACGTCAGCTTCGGGCGGCTCAGGCCCGAGTAGGTCGACGTGGCCCACAGCGAGGTCGACGACAGGATGTGCCGGAAGTACTCGCGGTCGAGCGTGATCTGCCCCGAGTCGTAGAGGCTGTCGAAGATCTGGGTGCCGGGCAGCGCCATGTAGAAGCCGACGGCCGCGTCGTTGATGCCGACCTCGGCGATCTGCTCGAGGAACGTCAGGTTCTCGCGCAGGTGCTCGTCGGTGTCGTGCGGGAACCCGATGACCATGAACACCATCACGTTGAGCTCGGCGTCGACGGCCGCGCGCATGCTCTCGAGCATGCGGTCGGTCTTCATCTTCTTCTTGATGAGCTGGCGCGTGGTCTCCGAGCCGGACTCGGGCGCGTAGGCCATCGAGATCATGTTGGTCTTCTTGAGCAGCTGGGCCACCTCGGGATCGATGGCCTCGGAGCGGGTGCCCGTGGGCATCTGCCACGTGATGTCGAGGCCGCGCGCCAGCAGCTCCTCGCAGAACTCGACGACCCACTCGCGCTTGATGATGGCGGTGAGGTCCTGGAACGGGAAGTTCCGCGCGCCGAAGCGCTCGATGTAGTGCTCGATCTCGTCGACCACCTTCTTGGGGTCGCGCGGGATCCACCGCGGCGTCCACATGTTGGGCGCCGAGCAGTAGGTGCACTGGTACGGGCAGCCGCGGGTGGCCAGGATCGGCACCGACTTGGTGGACGAGTACATGCCACCCATCCACCGGTGCTCGTGGTAGGTGTCGAGGTCGATCAGGTGCCAGGCCGGGCGGGCGATGTCGTCGATGGCGAGGCGGCGCTCGCGCCGCGGGTTCACCACCACCCCGTCGGTGCCGTCACCGGTGCGCTCGCGGTAGGCGACGCCGAGGATGTCGGCGAAGGGCCGCCCCTCGTCGATGGCGTCGAGCAGCTCGATCACCGTCTCCTCGCCCTCGCCCATCACCAGGGCGTCGGCCTGCGAGGTGAGCAGGCAGAACTCGGGCATCGAGCTGACGTGCTCGCCGCCCAGGATGACCGGCACGTCGGGGTACCGCGCCTTGATCGCCTCGACGAGCCGGACGATCGCCGGCCACTCGTGGGTGAACACGACCGTGATGCCGACGGCCTTGGCGTCGGCCGGGACGCGGTCGGCGATCTCGTCGAAGCTCGACCCGACGAGGTAGCCCCGGAAGTAGCGGGTGTGCTTGGTCGGGGCCGCGGTCACGGCGTCGACGATCTCGACGGTGTGGCCGGCGGCCTCGACGGCGCCGGCGATGTACGCCAGCCCGAGAGGCGGTGTGATCGACAGGCTCGAGAACCGGAACGTCTCGACGGCCGGTGGCCGGATCAGGCACACCGGGCTGCTCGTGTTGACCGTGCGCATGCTCTACCCCCACACCCAGGCCCGGGAGGGCCCGGGTCCTCCCCGACGTTGACGTGCCCCAGGTGGCCGGCGAAGGGCGTCGACGACGCCTGTTCGGTGGCCCAGCCCCCAGCTATCTGACCGAACAGTAACTCAGAGGTGCCGGGCCTGCACCCCGTCGGGGGTGCGCGCGTGCTAAGGCGCCCACGGTCTGCACGCCCGGACGCGTGAGCCGGTGGGGCGCGGGCCGTCCAGGTCGGTGGTGGCGGCGGGTGCCCGCCCCTGCGGTCCGGGCGGGGGCATGCGGTTCCGGCGTCGCGGGGGCAGTCGGCCGAGGGCGCCGCTACCCTCGCTGCCCATGAGCTTCCGGCCGGAGGCGATCCGGGGTGCGAACGGCGGCAGCGGCGTCGTCGACTACCGGCTGACGCGCCGGGCGGTCGTGCGCGAGTACCGCAAGGGCCGCCTGTCTCGGCTCGATGTCTGCGACGCGCACCCCGAGCTGCGCCGCGCGGCCGCCGGTGCGGGCACGGCCACGAACGAGCCGTGCCCCATCTGCGAGGAGGAGCCCGTCACGCTCGTGACCTACGCGTTCGGGCCCCGGCTGCCCGCGGGCGGTCGTTGCGTGACGTCGGCCCGCGAGATGGCGAAGCTGGCCCGGGGGCGCGTCCAGGTCGCGTGCTACGTCGTCGAGGTGTGCACCGGCTGCGCCTGGAACCACCTCACACGGGTGTTCCACGTCGGCGGCGAGTGACCGTCCCGGCGTTGCCGGCCTGATGGCCGCACGTCCCGATCACCTCTCCCGTCCGAACCCGCCGTTGTTCGGCGAGCGGCGAGCGGTACAGTTTCCGTCTCGGATGGCTGGACCGACACGCGAGACCCGTTCAGGCGATGCGCGCCCGCGCTCCCGTCGTGCACCGGCAGACGGTGCCCGACCGCCGACCCCCCGCGGGGCCCGGCGTCCCGCAGGTGCCGGCGCAGGTGCCGGTCGACCCGCGGGCCCACGGCGCGTCGCGGGTGGTGCCGGCGCTGCGCGTCCGGCCCGTCGACCCCCCGCCGGTGCTTCACGCGCAACGGCCACGCGCGCGACGGCGCGCACGCGGGCCGGTGCCGGCGCGGGTGGCCGTCCTCCCGGCGGCCGGGGTGGCGGCGGCGGCCGCGGCGGCGGTGGTGGTGGTCGCGGTGGTGGTCGCGGCGGCGCCGCAGGCCGTGGGGGCGGCTCCGGTCGTCCCGAAGGCTCGGGACGTTCGTTCTTCGGGCGCGGCAGCTCCGGCGACGGTGGACGCAAGCGCAGCATCATCTGGCGCTGGCGGCGGCCCCTCTTCCTGATCGGCCTCGCCATGCTGGCGTTGCTCGCCGGCGTCGGCGTGGTCGTCGCCCAGACCGAGCTGCCCGAGTTCGACGACCTGGCCCAGTCGTCCTACATCTGCGCAGCCGACGTGGCCGAGGGCGAGTGCGCGCCCGACAACGCCATGACCCGGTTGCAGGGCGTCGAGAACCGCACCAACGTGCCCCTCGACGAGGTGCCCGAGGTCGTCATCCAGGCGGTGCTGGCCACCGAGGACCGCGCCTTCTACGAGCACGACGGCCTCAACCCCATGGGCATCGCCCGCGCCCTGTTCCAGAACGTGCGCAGCGGCAGCGTCCAGCAGGGTGGCTCCACCATCACCCAGCAGTACGTGCTCAACGCCTTCAAGCTTTCGCGCGAGGGCGGCATCAGCCGCAAGATCAAGGAAGCGGTGCTCAGCGTCAAGCTCGAGCAGCAGATGTCCAAGGACGAGATCCTCGAGGGCTACCTCAACACGATCTTCTTCGGTCGCGGCGCCTACGGCATCGGCGCCGCCAGCCAGGCCTACTTCAACATCGACGTCCGCGAGCTCACCAACCCGGCGCAGGCGGCGCTGCTGGCGGGCCTCATCCGCGCCCCGGCGCTGGCCGATCCCACCGAGCACCCCGAGGAGGCCGCTCGCCGGCGCAAGGTCACGCTGGTGGCCATGCAGGAGGAGGGCTACCTCACGCCCGAGGAGGTCGAGGTTCTCGACGCCGGCGCGGTCACCGACGGTGTCGTGCCCTACGACTCGGTCAAGGTCAGCGAGACCCTGCGTGGTGCGTCCGAGCAGGACTACATCGGCACCGACTACCTGTGGCCCTACATCAAGGCCGAGCTCAAGCAGATCGACGAGAAGCGGTTCACCGACGAGGTCATCGAGAGCGGGGGGCTGCGCATCTACACCTCCCTCGACTACGACATGCAGCGGGCCGCCTGGCAGGCGGTGACCTCGACGCTCAACCTCGAGGAAGATCCCGAGGCATCGATGGTCGCCGTCGACGACCAGGGCCTGGTGCGCGCCATGGTGGGCAGCCGGCACCCCTACACGCCCGACGGCGGCAACCAGTCCAACTACGCGGTGCGGGGCAACGGCTCCGACGGCCGCGAGCCCGGCTCGACCTTCAAGCCCATCGTGCTGGCCCAGGCACTCGAGGAGGGCTACTCGCTCCGGTCCCGCTACAACGCCGAGACCCCCAAGCTCTTCCCGCAGCCCGAGCTGCAGGACCCCGAAGGCAACCCCTGGAAGGTGAGCAACTACTCCGACACCAAGGACGTGGGCAACATGGACCTGATCCGGGCGACGAACCAGTCGTCCAACACGGCCTACGCCCAGTTGATGGTCGACCTCGGCCTCGAGAGGGTCGACCCCGACGGCGACGGCAGGTCGGTGCTCGACGGTCCGCAGAAGGTGGCCACGCTCGCCGAGCGCATGGGGGTGTGGAACGGCGACATCCCGGACGAGAACACCAGCCCGGCCATGGTGCTCGGCACGGTCAACACCACCCCCCTCGAGATGGCGGGCGTGTACTCGACCTTCGCCAACCGGGGCATCTACCGCCAGCCCGACATCATCACCCGGGTCGAGCAGGTCAACCAGGACGGCGAGAGCTCCGTCATCTACCAGCGCCAGGTCACCGAGTCACGGGTGCTCAGCGAGCCCACCGCCGACCTGGTCACCCACGCGCTGCAGACCGTGCTCCAGGAGGGGGGCACCGCGCCCAGTGCCAACCTGGGCAAGGACGCCGCCGGCAAGACGGGCACCTCGCAGCAGAACCGCAACGCCTGGTTCGCGGGTTACGTCCCCAAGCTCACCGCCGTGGTGTGGATGGGCTACCCCCACAACGACTACGACGATCCCGAGACCCCCGAGGTCGAGAAGAACCTGTGGCCGATGAACGAGGACGGGCGCCTGGTGCACGGGCGTGCCGCCACCGGCGGCTCGTTCCCGGCCGAGATCTGGAAGAAGTTCATGGAGGCCGCCACGGCCGGCATGGACGACCAGTTCGTCGAACCCACCGAGGAGCAGATCAACGGGGGCGTGATCATCAACGAGAACGAGCTGCTCACCCCCGAGGAGCAGGCGACCAGCATCCCGCCCACCTCGAAGGGCCCGGACTTCTCGCTTCCCGACATCTCGGTGCCCGGCCGGCCGGGTCGCCCACGCGACACGACAACCACCACGACCACGCCCGACACCAGCGACACCAGCGACACGACCGGCACCACGCAAACCACCGACACCACGATCGAGATCCCGGGCCCGCCCGGTAACGGCGGTGGCGGCGGCGGTTAGCCGCGGCGGCGGTTCGTCGCAGGCCGGGCGTCGACCCGCCGGCGTGACCCCGCGCGCTCGTATGCCACGTGCGGGCGTTTCAATCGGCGAGGTGGTGGCGGTGGGCGGTGGTCGGTCGTTCTGGCGTCTCTCACCAGGTCATGTGCTTGTGAGAGACGCCAGAGGCGAGGGTGGCGGCGGTGGTCGCACCCAGCCCTCCTGACGGTCACCGAACGGTGCTGTCGACAGAGGTGCTCACCCGGAAGCCACTCGGACCCAGCCTCTCACCACCGCCTGGCAGCACCCGTCAGTCGACGGGCTGGTGGGGGTACAGGCTGCGGCACGGGAAGCACCAGTGCTCCACCTCGTCGATGACCTCGACGCGGTCGGGCACGCTGCCGGCACCGCCGGCACCGCCGTCCGGGCCCGCGAGGTCCGGCGGCTGGGGCGTCACGTAGACACGGCGCACCGGCGCCGTGTCGTCCGACGGTGCGCCGCACGACCCGCAGGTCTCGTGGCCGGCACCGGAATGCGCGGATGTCGCCATGGCGTTGAGGGTAGCGACGCCACTATCGTCGGGCTCACCGCCGGCAGCCACCCAGGCGCTGGACGGAGAAGGAGGGACGTGCCCCCATGCGCACGCACACGGTTCCCGGCATCCGCTCGTCCAAGGTGCGAGACGGTGCCGATCCGCTCGTCATGATCACCGCCTACGACGCGCCCGGCGCTCGCCAGGCGCACGCGGCGGGCATCGATCTCATCCTCGTGGGCGACTCGCTGGCGATGATGGTGCTCGGCTACGACGACACCTTGCAGGTGACGATCGACGACATCGCCCACCACACCGCCGCGGTGCACCGGGGCCTGCGGGCCTCCACCGCCGAGGGGCCGGCGCCGCTGGTCGTCGGCGACCTGCCCTGGATGAGCTACCACACCGGCGCCGGCGACGCCGTGCGCAACGCTGCCACCCTGGTGCGGGCGGGCGCGCAGGCGGTCAAGCTCGAGGGCGGCCGCAAGCGCCTGCCGGTCATCGAGGCCATCGTCGACGCCGAGATCCCCGTCATGGGCCACCTCGGCCTCACGCCCCAGTCGGTGCACGCGATGGGCGGGTTCAAGGTCCAGGGGCGCAAGCACGACGCCGCCCTGGCGCTGCGCGACGACGCCAAGGCGCTCGCCGCCGCCGGGTGCTTCTCCATCGTGCTCGAAGGCGTGCCCGACCAGGTGGCCCGCATGGTGACCGAGTCCGTCGACGTGCCCACCATCGGCATCGGCGCCGGTGGCGACACCGACGGGCAGGTGCTCGTGTACCACGACGTGCTGGGCCTCGAGGAGCGCATCCGGCCCAAGTTCGCCCGCCGCTACGCCGAGCTGGGCACGGCGTCGACCGAGGCGATGCGCGCCTTCGCGGACGACGTCCGCGCCCGGCGCTTCCCCGCCGACGACGAGGCGTACCACCTGTCGGCCGAGGAGGCCGAGAGCCTCAGCCTGTACGGCGCCCCTGCGCCGGGCTGACCCGCGGTCGACCTGTCGCACACCGGGGGTCCTGGCGGCGGTGGCGCGACGCGGTGCTCCGGGCGCCCCCGCACAGGGCTGAACCCGCCGCTGACGTGTGGCGCACCGAGGGCCGGGCGGTCCGTCGGGCGCCCGTGCCTCCGGCTGCCTCGGACGGTGCGAAGATCCTCGGGTGCGACAGGTTTCCCGCAGCCGCCTTTCGGTCTCCCGTGTTGTCGCGGTTGTCGCGACGGTTGTGACGCTGGCCCTCGGGGCGCTGCTCGGGGCGTGCGGCGACGACGCGGACCGACCGGGGGATGCGCCACCCGAGGCGACGGCCGACGGCCCGCCGGCCGAGCCCCTGACCCTCGACGAGCTGGCCTCGGTGTCCGGGGGCGCGCCGGCGGCCACGGGTGCGGGGCTGTCCGATCCGCCCGGTCCCGACGAACGTCACGGGCTGCCGGGGGTGGGCGAGGTGGCGGCCTCGATCAGCGCGGCGGACGGCACGGTCACCGGGTGCTGCCTGCTGGTCGCCACCACCTCGGAGCAGCGCCAGCGTGGCCTGATGGAGGTCACCGACCTGGGTGGTTACCGGGGCATGGTGTTCGTCTGGGACGAGGACGTCACCGGTGGGTTCTGGATGCGCAACACCCCCACCCCGCT
>JAFGPU010000204.1 GCA_016936035.1 Acidimicrobiales bacterium | reverse complement strand
CGAGGTGTGCTTCGACAACCGCATCACCTCGGTGCCGGCGGCGTTCCGTCCCAAGGGCATCTTCACCGCGACCGACCAGCTGGGCGCGGCCCTGCCGGCCGGCTCGACGGTGACCGCCACCGTCCACATGCAGTCGTCCGAGCCGGCGGCCGCCAGCCTCGAGGGCGTGCTCAAGGCCACCGACCGCGAGGTGGGCCGCAGCACGGCCGTCCAGCAGGTCGTCAGCCCCGCCGGGTGGACCGCCTTCGAGCTGGAGCTGACCACCGACCGCCTGGTGGCGGCCGGCGAGCAGCTGACGTTCCACCTCGTCCACGCCGGCGTGCGGTCGTGGGCCTACGGCTACAACGGCGACCACGCCTCGTCGCTGACGATCACGCCGGCCGCGGCGCCCGCCGAGGGCAACGAGTTCGGCGTCACGGTCGACCAGGTCACCGCCGACGGCGGCACGGTCGTCGCGTCCGGGGCCGTGGCGTTCCCGGACCTCGGGCCGGACCCGCAGCTGGCGGGCTTCCACGCCCCCTCGCTGCGGGTGCAGGTCGCCGTCGACGACCCGGGCTTCCGGGCACCCACCTACGCGGACGTCGACCCGGCGACGGGGACGTGGACGGCGACCGTCCCGGCGACCGGCGCCGGCGAGGTGGCGGTCCGTGCCCTGCGGGACCGGTTCCCGTCGGCGGTGACCAGCGTGGTGCTGGAGCCCGACGACGCCGAGGACGGCCAGGACGGCGAGGACGACCGGCCGGGGCGCCGCCGCCCCGACGGCCCCGGACGCTGGTTCCCCTGGCGCTGACCGGCCCGAACGAGCGACGCCCACCGCGGCAGGACCGCGGTGGGCGTCGGCGTTCGTCGGGGCGCCGTCAGCTGACGGTCAGCGTGCCCTCCATCCCGGCGACGCGGTGCCCCGGGATGCTGCAGTAGAAGGTGTAGGTGCCGGCCTCGAGGTCGACCTCGCCGACGTTGGTCTGGCCGCCGGCGGCCTCGACGACCATCGTGTCGCCGGTCTCCTCGATCACGACGTTGTGCTCGACCGACGGCTCGGACGTCAGCCCGATCGCGATGGTGCCGGCCTCGGCCGACAGCTCGGTCGGCTCGAACTTGAGGGCGTCGGTGCCGGTCACCGAGACGTCGGCCTCGACGTCGGCGCCGGTGTCGCCACCGTCGTCGCCACCACCACAGGCGGCGAGTCCGAGGCTGAGCAGGCAGGTGACGGCGAGCACGCCGACACGGGAACGCAGGGAGCGCATGGGAGATCCTTCGTGGCCGGGCCGGGCTCGGTCCGGCCCTCTCGTGAAGCCGTTCACATGGTATGGCGGCAGGGTTCGCGCCCCCAAAGCCTGACCGAGCCGGTCAGTCTTTCGCGGTCGCCGTGCGCCGCCCGGGCAGGAGCTGGCGGCGGTTGAGGGCCCCTCGCCCGCCTCGGTACGCTGCGCCGCCCGCTGTCATGGCAGCGGCACGCCGGAGTAGCTCAGTGGTAGAGCAACGCTCTCGTAAAGCGTAGGTCAGGGGTTCAAGTCCCCTCTCCGGCTCCGATCCGCCCGACGGCACGCCCGACCAAGCGCTTGCTAGTCTGGGGTCACCGAGCAGGAGCGGCACCAGTGGACGGGTTGGGCTTCGCGACCGGTGACGCGGTCGTCGTGACCGGGGCCGGCAGTGGCATCGGGCGTGCCACGGCCGTGATGGCGGCCAGGTCCGGCCTCGACGTGGGGGTCTGGGACCTCGACGCCGGGGCGGCCGAGGCCGTCGCGGGCGAGGTCGGGGAGCTCGGCCGGACGGGCGTCGCCTGCACGGTCGACGTCGGGGACACCGCGGCCGTCGACGCGGCGATGGCGGCCACGACGGCCTCCCTCGGACCCGTGCGCTACCTCGTCAACAACGCCGGCCCGCCCAGCACCGCACCGCTCGGCTTCGACGACGCCGTCCGCGTGTGCGTCGGCAGCGTCCGTGCCGTCACCGAGGCGTGGTTGGCGTCGGGCGCCGCCCCCGATGCGGCGGTCGTCAACGTCGCGTCGATCGCGGGCAACCTGATCGCGACCGACTCGGACTGGTACACGACGGCCAAGGCGGCCATCGCCGGCTACACGCGCTACCTCGCCGTCAAGCGTGCCGACCGGGTCCGCGCCAACGCCGTGGCCCCGGGGTTCGTCGACACCCCCCGCATGCGGGCTTCCGGCTTCGCCGACTCGGAGGTCGGCAGGGCCATGATCGAGCGCATCCCGCTGCGCCGTGTGGCCGCCCCCGAGGACATCGCCGGGGCGATCCTGTTCCTCCTGTCGCCGCTGGGTGGCTACACCAACGGCGTGGTCCTCCCGCTCGACGGTGGGGGGACCCTCGCCCAGTAGTCGGTGCCCCGAACGGCAGGAGCCCACGTGTCGGTCCCCGACAGCGACGACCTGGCGACGCGACTGGCCGCCGTCGAGCGGCGACTGCAGCAGGTCGAGGACGAGCTGGCCCTGCACCGCCAGCTGGCGGGCTACGGGCCGGCCGTGGACGCGGGTGACGCCGGGGCGGCCGCGGACCTGTGGACCGAGGACGGCCTCTACGACATCGGTGGCCACGGTCTCCTGCAGGGTCGGGATGACCTCCGGGAGATCGTCGACAACCCGGTCCACCGGAGCCTGCTGGAGGCCGGGTGCGCGCACGTGGT
>JAFGPU010000203.1 GCA_016936035.1 Acidimicrobiales bacterium | reverse complement strand
GCGACCAGGCCCGGGCGGTGGTCGGCGAGGCCCACTACGAGCTGCTCGCCGACGGCGACGGCGAGCTCGCCCTCGTGGTCGCGCCCGAGTGGCGCGCGTGGCTGGGGCCCCGTCTGCTCGACGCCATCCTCGACGAGGCGGCGGCGAGCGGCGTCGCCAATCTCGAGGTGGACGTGATGCGGTCGGACGGGTGGGTGCGCGAGCTGGTGGAGAGCCACCGCCACGCGGTGCGGCCCCCGCAGGACTGGCTGACGACGCGCCTGGTGGTCGGCACGCACGGGCAGACCCCGGTGTGGGACGCAGCGCCCGGCCCGCGGGTGCTCGTCGAGACGCCGGGTGGCCGGTGGCACGCCGCGGACGCCGCCCGCGCCGCGGGGATGACCGTCATGTGCTGCTCCACGCCCTGCCACCACGGCTCTCCCTGCCCGATGCTCGAGGGGACGCCGTGCGCGCTCGTGACCGGGGCCGACGTGGTGGTGGTGTCGTACCCGCCCGACCGGCAGGAGTGGACCGAGCTCATCGCCACGCACCGCGAGATCCACCCGGACACCCCGATCTGCATCGAGGGCCGTGCCCGCGACGAGGTGCCCGACGGCATCGAGGTGCTGGAGGTGCACGACCCCGACGAGGTCGTCCGGCAGGTCGCCGCCCTGGCGGCGCCCCGGGCCGCCGCCCGAGCGCGGGGCACGGCGGGCGAGCCGGACTGACCGGCGACCAGCCGGGCGCGCTGACCAGGTACGACGTGGCATCCGGCCCGTGAACGTCACAGGGGGTCGGTACGCTCGTCGGTGCCATGGCCACCGTCGAGACGCCCTCGCTCTTCGCTGTCGACCTCGGGGCCGAACTGCCCGACGAGGGGTTCCACCCGGCGGTCGCGGCATGGTTCGCGCGGCGCTTCCCCGACGGGCCGACGCCCGCCCAGCACCAGGGCTGGCAGCGCATCGCTGCGGGGGCCGACACGCTCATCGCCGCACCCACCGGCTCGGGCAAGACCATGGCCGGGTTCCTGGTGTGCATCGACCGGCTGTACCGGGCGCACGCCCGGGGGGTCGACGTCTCGGGGCGGGCGCAGGTGGCCTACGTCTCGCCCCTCAAGGCGCTGGCGGTCGACATCGCCGAGAACCTCGAGCGTCCCCTCCGCGAGATCGCCGAGGTCGCCGCCGAGCTGGGCTACGACGCACCCGACCTACGCGTCGGCGTGCGCACCGGCGACACCACCGCCAGCGAGCGGTCCTCCATGCTGCGCCGGCCGCCCAACTTCGTCATCACCACGCCCGAGTCGCTGTACCTGCTGGTCACGGCTCGGCGCAGCCGCGACATGCTGCGCACGGTCGACACCGTCATCGTCGACGAGATCCACGCCATGGCTCGCGACAAGCGGGGGTCGCACCTCTCGCTCACCCTCGAGCGGCTCGAGCACGTGTGCGCGGCGCGCCCCCAGCGCATCGGCCTGTCGGCGACGCAGCGTCCCATCCAGCTCATCGCCGACCTGCTGTGCGGCGCCGGCGCTCCCGACCCGTGCGCCATCGTCGACACGGGCCACCGGCGCACGCTCGACCTCGGCCTCGAGCTGCCCCAGGGCGAGCTCGAGGCCGTGGCGTCGGCCGAGCAGATGGGCGACGTGCTCGACCGCATCGCCGCCCTGGTGGGCGAGCACCGCACCACCATCGTGTTCGTCAACACGCGCCGCCTGGCCGAGCGCCTCGCCCACCAGCTCGGCGAACGGCTCGGCGACGACGTCGTCGCCGCCCACCACGGGTCGCTGTCCAAGGACCGGCGCTACCGGGTCGAGTCTCGTCTGCGGGCGGGCGACCTCCGCGCGCTGGTCGCCACCGCCTCGCTCGAGCTGGGCATCGACATCGGTCCGGTCGAGCTCGTGTGCCAGGTGGGCTCGCCCCGCAGCATCGCCACCTTCCTCCAGCGGGTGGGCCGCGCCAACCACAGCCTCCGGGGCGTGCCCAAGGGCCGGTTGTTCCCGCTCACCCGCGACGAGCTGGTCGAGAGCGCCGCCCTGCTCGCCGCGGTGGGCAAGGGCGTGCTCGACGCCGTCGTGCCGCCGGAGGCGCCGCTCGACATCCTCGCCCAGCAGATCGTGGCCGAGGTGGCGGCCGGTGCCGCGCCGGCCGAGGCTGAAGGTGAGGTAGAGGTCGAGGGTGAGGGCGGGTGGCGGCTCGACGACCTGTACCGCCTCGTCCGCCGGGCGCATCCCTACCGTGACCTCGACCGGTCCACGTTCGACGAGGTCGTCGAGGTGGTCGCTCGGGGCATCCAGACCGGGCGGGGACGCCGCGCCGCCTACCTGCACCTCGACGGCGTCAACGGCGAGGTCCGCCCCCGGCCGGCGGCGCGCCTCTCGGCGCTCACCTCCGGCGGCGCCATCCCCGAGATCGGCGACTTCCGGGTGGTGCTCGAGCCCGACGAGCTGTTCGTGGGCACGGTCAACGAGGACTGGGCGGTCGAGTCGATGGCGGGCGACATCTTCCTGCTCGGCACGCACGCCTGGCAGATCCGCCAGGTCACGGCCGGGGTCGTGCGGGTGGTCGACGCCGAGGGCAAGCCGCCGACCATCCCGTTCTGGACCGGCGAGGCCCCGGCCCGCACGGCCGAGCTGTCGCTCGAGGTGTCCGCCCTGCGCGCCGCGCTCGACGCGTTCCTCGCCGACGGCGACGCCGACGGCGCACGCGCCTGGCTGCGTACGGTGGCGCCGCTCGACGACGCCGCCGTCGAGCAGATCGTCACCTACGTCGCCGCGGGGCGCGCCGTGCTCGGCGTCGTGCCCACCCACGACGACCTCGTCTTCGAGCGCTTCTTCGACGAGGTCGACGGCATGCACCTGGTGGTCCACTCGCCCTACGGCGGGCGGGTCAACCGGGCGCTGGGGCTGGCGCTGCGCAAGCGGTTCTGCGTGTCGTTCGACTTCGAGCTGCAGGCGGCGGCCAGCGACGACGCGGTGGTGCTGTCGCTGGGCCCGCACCACAGCTTCCCCCTGGCGGACGTGCCCCGCTTCCTCAACTCGCGGACGGTGCGCGAGGTCCTCCAGCAGGCGGTGCTGTCGCCGCCGTCGCCGATGTTCCAGAGCCGGTGGCGCTGGAACCTCAACCGGTCGCTGGTGGTGCTGCGCTGGCGCGGCGGCCGCCGCAACCCGCCGCCGATCCAGCGCATGGAGTCCGACGACCTCATGGCGGCCCTGTTCCCGCAGGCAGCCGCCTGCCAAGAGAACGTCAGTGGCCCGATCGAGGTGCCCGACCACCCGATCGTCCGGCAGACGATGCACGACACCCTCACCGAAGGGCTCGACATCGACGGGTTGACGGCGCTGCTCGACGGCATCGAGACGGGCCGGGTCCAGGTCCACTTCCGCGACACCACCGAGGCCTCGGCGTTCAGCCACGAGATCCTGACGGCCAAGCCCTACGCGTTCCTCGACGACGCCGAGGCGCAGGACCGGCGCACCAACGCCGTCCCCCTCCGCCGGGGGCTGCCGGTCGACCTCTCGTCGATCGGGCGGCTCGACCCCGAGGCGATCGACCGGGTGCGCGACGAGGTGGCGCCCGCGCCGCGCACCGCCGACGAGCTGCACGACGTGCTGCTCGGGCTGGTCGTCACCCCGGCCCGGCCCGAGTGGCGGCCGCTCTTCGACCGCCTGGCGGCCCGGGGTCGGGTGCAGTCGCAGCGCCACCCCGGCACGGGGCGCGAGCTGTGGTGGCCCACCGAGCTCGCCGATCGGGCCGCGGTCGTCGTCGACGGCGCGCCCGACGACGCGCACCCGCGCGAGCAGGTGGCCGCCGCGGTGCTGCGCGGGCACCTCGACATCTCGGGCCCGCTCACCGCGGCCGACCTGGGCGACCGCTGCGGCCTGCCCGAGACGGTGGTGACGGTGGGGCTGGCCGTGGTCGAGAACGAGGGCTTCGCCCTCCAAGGTGCGTTCACCCGGCCCGACGGTGGGGGAGAGGTCGAGTGGTGCGCCCGCCGTCTGCTGGCCCGCATGCACTCGTACTCGCGCAAGGCGCGGCGCAACGCCGTCGAGCCCGCCACGCCCCAGGACTTCATGCGGTTCCTGCTGCGGTGGCAGCACGTCGCCCCCGGCACCCAGGTGCGGGGTCATCACGGTGTCCGCCAGGTCGTGGAGCAGCTGCAGGGCCACGAGTGCGCCGTCGCCTCGTGGGAGGCCGACATCCTCGCCCGCCGGGTCGAGGGCTACCGCCCCGGCATGCTCGACCGGTTGTGTCACGACGGCGAGGTCACCTGGCTGCGCCTGTCGCCCACGCGGCCGGCGAGCGACCGCCGGTCCAGCCCCTCCAAGGCCACGCCCGTCACCCTGGCGTTCCGCGACGACCTCACGTGGCTGCTGCAGGCCGCCCGGCTGGCGGCCGAGCCGGAGGCGCCGACCGTCGGCGCCACCGCCGAGGTGGTCGAGGTGCTGCGCCGGCGCGGCGCCTGCTTCCTGTCCGAGCTGGCGGCCGAGACCGGACGGTTGCCCACCGACATCGAAGCCGCCCTGTGGGACGGCGTCGCCCGGGGCCTGCTCACGGCCGACGGGTTCGCGGCCATCCGGTCGCTCACCGACGGCCGCCGTCGCCAGTCGACGCCGTCACGCTCGGTCAGCCGTCGCCGGCGGGGTGGCCGAGGCGGCGGCACCATCGCCGCGGGCCGGTGGTCGCTCATCGGTGCGGTCGAGCCCGTCGACGACCGCGAGGGTCTGGCCGAGGTCGTGGCCGACCAGTTGCTGCAGCGGTGGGGCGTGGTGTTCCGCGACCTGGCGGTGCACGAGGGCCTGCCGGTGCCGTGGCGCGACCTGCAGTGGGCGCTGCGACGCTTCGAGGACCGGGGCCTGGTGCGGGGCGGTCGCTTCGTCGCGGGTTTCAGCGGCGAGCAGTACGCGCTGCCCGCGGCCATGGACGGGCTCAAGGCCGTGCGCAAGCGGCCCCGAACGGGCGAGCGGGTGGTGGTGAACGCCTGCGATCCGCTCAACCTCACCGGCGTGGTCGTGCGTGGCGCCCGCGTCCCGGCGGTGCGCACCAACACGGTCACCTACGTCGACGGCTTGCCCGAGGACCGGTCGGAGGTGTCGGTGCCGGTGGCCGCTGGCTGAACACGGGGCGCGTTCGGTTCCCTGACCGGCCCGGTCGGAAACCACTCGACCGGACCAGTGGTCACCGGTGATCCTTCGGCGGTGAGCGCGCACGCCGAGAAGGCCGAACGATTCCTCGCCCTGCACCGCGGCGGCGAGCCGCTGCTGATGCCCAACGCGTGGGACCGGGGGTCGGCGGTGCTGCTGGCCTCGCTCGGTTTCCCCGCGGTGGCCACGACCAGCAGCGGGTTCGCGGCGACGCTGGGGCGTCTCGACGGCCAGGTCGACGCCGACGAGATGCTCCGCCACGCCGCCGAGCTGGCGGCGGCGACGGACGTGCCGGTGTCGGCCGACCTCGAGAACGGGTACGCCGCCGACCCCGCGGGGGTGGCGGCCACGATCGACCGGGCGATCGACGCCGGGCTGGCGGGATGTTCGATCGAGGACTACGCGGGCCTGGCCGACGACGCGATCTACGACATCGGCCAGGCCACCGAGCGGGTGGCGGCGGCGGTCGACGCCGCGCACCGTGGGCCGGTTCACCTGGTGGTCACCGCCCGGGCCGAGAACCACATCCACGGTCGCGACGACCTCGACGACACCATCGCCCGCCTGCAGGCCTACCAGCAGGCCGGGGCCGACGTGCTGTACGCGCCCGGCATCGTCGGGCTCGACGACGTCCGCCGGCTGGTGTCGGCGGTCGACCGCCCCGTCAACGTGCTCGCGCTGCCCGGCGGCCCATCCGTCGCCGAGCTCGGCGCCGCCGGCGTGGCCCGCATCTCGGTGGGCGGGGCCTTCGCCTTCGCTGCGCTGGGCGGCCTCGTGGAGGCGGCACGCGAACTGCTCGACCAGGGCACCTACGGCTACTGGGCACGGACCGAGATCGGCCGGGCTGCGGTCCGCCGGGCGTTCGGCGCCCAAGGTGTTTAACCTGGCTAAACGATCGCTAGGCTGCCGGCGATGACCACCGGCACCGGCGTCTCCGCATCACCATCACCGCCCGCTGATGGCGGCGAGACGCCCGCCCACCTGCGGGTCAGCGCCACCGATGTCGGCGGCATGGCCGCCCACCTGCGCGTCAGCGTCACCCGGCTCGCGCGGCTGCTGCGGCGCCAGACCGACACCGGGTTGTCGCCCAGCCAGCTCTCGGCGTTGACGTCCATCGACCGGCACGGGCCGGTGACGCTCGGCGCCCTGGCAGAACGCGAGCAGGTGGCGCCGCCCAGCATCACCAAGGTGGTGGCCAAGCTCGAGGAGCGCGGCCTCGTCACCCGGTGCGCCGGTGCCACCGACCGCCGCGTGGCGCTGGTCTCCACGACGTCCACGGGCGCCGAGCTGCTGGCCGAGGTGCGCCAGCGCAAGGACATGTGGCTGGCCGCGCGCATCGCCGGCCTCGACGAGGGCGAGCGCCGCCGCCTGGCCGACGCCCTCGACGTGCTCGACCACCTGACGGGTCGGGACCCGATCTGATGTCGCTGCGCACGGCGGCACGCCGCACCTTCGCCTCGCTCGAGCATCGCAACTTCCGCCTGTTCTTCGTCGGGCAGGGCATCTCGCAGGTCGGCAACTGGATGACGCTGGTCGCCCAGACGCTGCTGGTGCTGAAGCTGACCGACAGCGGCGTCGCGCTCGGGCTGCTCGCGGCCGCCCAGTTCGGCCCGGTGCTGCTGCTCGGCCCTTGGGCCGGGTTGGTGGCCGACCGGTCCGACAAGCGCAAGCTGCTCGTCACGGTCCAGGTCGCGGCGATGATGCAGTCGTTCGTTCTGGCGGCGCTGGCCTTCACCGGCGACCCGCCCGTCGGTGCCCTGTACGCGGTCGCGGTGGTCGGCGGTCTGTGCATGGCGTTCGACAATCCCGCCCGGCGCAGCTTCGTGGTCGAGATGGTGCCGGCCCTCCAGATCAACAACGCGGTCAGCCTCAACAGCGCGCTGATGACCTCGTCTCGGGTCATCGGTCCGGCGCTCGCGGGCGCGCTCGTCTCGACGGTGGGGTACGGCTGGGCGTTCACGGTGGACGCCCTGTCCTACATCGCCGTGCTGGCCGGCCTGCTGATGATGCGCACGTCCGAGCTGCACCCGTCCCCGGTGGCCACGCGGGCCAAGGGGCAGATCCGGGCCGGGCTGCGCTACGTGCGCAGCGTGCCCGAGCTGTTCGTGCCGCTGGTGATGATGGCGGTGATCGGCACGCTGTCGTACAACTTCCAGACCGTCTTCCCGCTCTTCGTCACCCGCGACCTGCAGGGCAGCGAGGCGACGTTCACCGTGCTGTTCTCGGTGGTGAGCGTCGGCTCGCTGGCAGGGGCGCTCGTCACGGCCAACCGCGGCGACATCGGCGTGCGGCAGGTCAGCCTGGCCGCGGTCGCCTACGGCGTGGCCCTGGCGCTCATGGCCCTGGCGCCCACCGTCGCCGTCGCCGTGGTGCTGGGGGTGGTGGTCGGCGTGGCGTCGATCACGTTCCTCGTGTCGTCCACCGCGATCGTGCAGATCAAGGCGGCCGCCGACATGCGGGGGCGGGTGCTCGCCCTGCAGGCCATGCTGTTCCTCGGCAGCACCCCCGTGGGCGGGCCCGTCGTGGGCTGGATCGCCGACCAGTTCGGGGCCCGCTACAGCGTGGCGCTGGGCGCGATCGCTGCGTTCGGTGCCGGGCTGTGGGGCCTGGCGGTGTTGCGGCGCGCCAGCGAGGAGCCGGCGCCGGCCGCCGGCGGCGACGAGACGGACGCCGCCGTGGTGGACGGGCGTCCCGAGGCGCGAGTGGCCTGAGCACGCTGGGTGCGCACGAAACGGGCCGGGTTCTGGTAGGCAGACGGCGTGGACAAGGTCGTCGAGGCGATGGCAGCCCAGCAGGACGAGTTGACCTCCCTGGTGGCGCCGCTGGACGAGGACGGGTGGTCGACGCCGTCGCGGTGCGAGGGGTGGACGGTCGCGGACGTGGTGCTGCACCTGGCACAGACCAACGCGATGGCCGTTGCCAGCGTGCAGGGGCGGTTCGACGAGGTGGTCGCCGAGCTCACCGCCGGGACGGCGCCCGCCGCGTCTGTCGACGAGGGCGCGGCCCGGATGGTCGAGCGCGAGCGGGGACTGCCCAGCGGCGAGCTGCTCGAGCGCTGGCGGCGGAGCGCCGCCGAGCTGGTCGACGAGCTCGGCCGGTGCGACCCGCACCGGCGCCTCGTCTGGGTGGCGGGCGACCTGTCCGCCCGCACGCTCGCCACGACGCGCCTGGCCGAGGTCTGGATCCACACCGGCGACGTGGCCGTCCCGCTGGGCCACGAGGTCGTGGCCGACGACCGGCTCTGGCACATCGCCCGCCTGGCGTGGCGCATGCTGCCGTACGCCTTCGCCCGGGCCGGCCGTGGGCTGTCCGGCCCGGTGGCGTTCGAGCTGGAGGCGCCGAACGGCGACACGTGGGTGTTCGCCCCCGAGGAGCAGGCGGTGACCGTCGTCCGGGGGCCGGCGCTCGACCTGTGCACCGTGGCGGGTCAGCGCGCCGACGCGGCCGACACCGAGCTGCGGGGTGACGGCCCCGACGCCGAGGCCGTGCTGGGCCTGGTCCGTACGTTCGCCTGATCGGGCTCGGCGGGCCCGTGATCGGGCTCGCCTGGCGGAAATCGGGCTTGCCTGCCGGGATCGGGCTCGCCAGGTGGTACCGGGCTCGACTGGCGGGCTCCGCAGCGAGTGATGGGCACGTGGTCGAACTCACCCGCCTCGCGCTGTCGGGCGGGAGTGTGTTTCACCTTGTTCCGATTGTTGCGTTCCGCAACGTTCGGAGGGAGGTGATGACGGGCGAGTCCCGGGATCGGGTGCGTCGTCGCGGGGTCGGGTGGGTGCGTGCTCACCTTGTTCCGATTGTTGCCTTTCGCAACGTTCGGAGAGAGGTGACGACGGGCGAGTCCCTGGATCGGGCGTGCGTCGCCCGGTCGGGTGGG
>JAFGPU010000202.1 GCA_016936035.1 Acidimicrobiales bacterium | reverse complement strand
GTGGCCGGCGCCCTGGCGCTCGAGGTCGACGGCACCACCCACACGGTCCCGCGCGGTGGGGCGGCGCTCTTCCACGCCGACCGCCCGCACTCGTACCGCAACGAGGGTCGCAGCCCCGCCGGCCTGGTCCTGGTCGTGGTGCAGCCGGCGGGCGACCTCGAGGAATGGGCCGCAGGCGGCGCCACCGAGCACCTCGAGCCCGGCGATGCCGGACCCGATGGGCCCGATGGGCCCGATGGGCCCGACCGGCCGGCGCCTCCGAGTTCGACCCCTTGACCAAGGAGTCAATACAGTCCGGGGCATGGAGCTCAACGGGATCTCTGCCATCGTCACCGGCGGTGCGTCCGGCCTCGGCGCCGCCACCGCCACCGCTCTCGCCGGACGCGGCGCCAAGGTCGTCATCGCCGACCTCGACCGTCAGCAGGAGAAGGGCGAGGCGCTCGCGAAGCAGCTCGGCGGCGTGTTCGCCCCGACCGACGTCACCGACACCGACCAGGTCATCGCCGCCGTGGAGGCCGCCAAGGAGATGGGGCCGCTGCGGGCGCTCGTCACCGCCGCAGGCTTCGGGTGGGCCACCCGCACCATCGGCCGCGACGGCCAGTACGCGTCGGCGCACGACCTCGGCATGTTCCAGAAGGTCATCGAGGTCAACCTCGTCGGCACCTTCAACTGCATCCGCCTGGCCGCCACCGCCATGTCGCAGACCGAGCCGCTGGCGGACGGCGAGCGTGGCGCGATCGTGACCGTGGCATCGGTGGCCGCGTTCGACGGCCAGATCGGCCAGGCCAGCTACTCGGCGTCGAAGGGCGGTGTCGTCGGCATCACGTTGCCGATCGCCCGCGACCTGTCGGCCGTCGGCGTCCGGGTCAACTGCATCGCCCCCGGGCTGATCGACACGCCCATCTACGGCGAGGGCGAGGCCAGCGAGCAGTTCAAGGAGAAGCTCAAGCGCGACGTGCTCTTCCCCAAGCGTCTCGGCACGGCCGACGAGTTCGCCGGCATGGCGGTCGAGCTCGTGGCCAACAGCTACATGAACGCCGAGGTCATCCGGGTCGACGGCGGCGTGCGCATGCAGCCCAAGTGACCTGAGTCGCGGCCGGGGGGCCTGGGGTCCCCCGGGCCGTGAACAAGGTCACGGTCTATGCTCCGCGGACAGTGTCTGGGATGGGGGTAGCTGCTGCGCAGCAGACGCCGGGCGGGCCCGGTGCCGCGGTGTCGGTCGTGCCGCGCGCCCACCGGCGCCCGACCGGCGACGGCGGCAACGTCCCGCCCACCCTCACCTACGTGCTCGCCGACGCCGCGGCCATCGCCGTCTCGCTCGGCATCGCCCACCTGCTGCGCTTCGGTGCGTCGGCCGCCCTCCTCCCCGGCCCCAACGTCCCCTACGTCCTGGTCGCCGTGTTCGCCGTCCCCGTCTGGCTGGGCGTGCTCGCGCTCGCCGGCTGCTACGACCGGCGCATCCTGGGGGTCGGGTCGGACGAGTACCGCCGGGTGCTCAACGGCGGGGTGCACTTCCTGGCCGTCACCGCGCTGGCCCACTTCCTCGGCCGCCTGGTCATCGCCCGGGGGTACGTGGGCGTCCTCATCCCGGTGGCGCTCGTGCTCACGCTGCTGGTGCGGTTCGGGCTCCGCAGCTGGCTCCAGCGCCAGCGGCGCCACGGTCGCTACGTGCACCGGTTGCTCCTGGTGGGCACGCCCTCGGCGGTCGTCGACGTCGGCCAGCACCTGGTGCGCTCCGAGTGGTCGGGCTTCCTCCTCGTGGGCGTGTGCGTCGAGTCCGACGGTCGCTCCCTTCCCATCGGCGCCCGGTCGATCCCGGTCGTCGGCACGCCCGCCGACCTGCCGAGCGCGATCGAGCGCTGCGGCGCCGACTCGGTGGCCATGACGACCGAGGCGATGCCCGGCGAGCTGCGCTCCCTCGCCGACGACCTGGCGGCCACCGACGTCGACCTGCTCGTGGCGCCCGCCATCGCCGACGTCGCCGGGCCCCGCACCGTGGTGCGCGACGTGGCGGGGCTGCCCCTGCTGCACGTCGAGGAGCCCACGTTCACCGGCCCCCAGCGGGTGGCGAAGGAGCTGTTCGACCGCGTGAGCGCGGCGGCGGCGCTGCTCGTGCTCGCGCCCCTGTTCGCCCTGGTGGCGCTCGTCGTGGTGGTCGACAGTCCGGGGCCCGTGTTCTTCCGCCAGACGCGCGTCGGGCGCGACGGCCGCCGGTTCAACATGGTGAAGTTCCGCACCATGGTGGTGGGCGCCGAGCGCATGCAGGCCGGTCTCGAGCACCGCAACGAGGCGGACGGGGTGCTGTTCAAGCTGCGCACCGACCCCCGCGTCACCCGTTCGGGTCGCTTCCTGCGCCGCTACTCCATCGACGAGCTGCCCCAGCTGCTCAACGTGGTGCGCGGCGAGATGTCGATGGTGGGGCCGCGGCCCCCGCTCCCGGCCGAGGTCGAGCTGTACGAGGGGCACGTCAACCGGCGGCTGCTGGTGAAGCCCGGCATCACGGGCCTGTGGCAGGTGAGCGGGCGGTCCGACCTGCCGTGGGACGAGTCCGTGCGCCTCGACCTCTACTACGTCGACCACTGGTCACCGACCATGGACCTGACCATCATGGCGAAGACGTTCTCGGCCGTCCTGCGCGGCGACGGTGCCTACTGACGGTGACGGGACGCCGACCACCCGGTGGCCGCTCGCGCGCGATGGGTCGCCACGCTGCACCATCGCGTAGATTGACCGGCTCCATGTCGCTCGCCATCCGTCGCCGTCCACTCCTCGCGACCCGCCGGTCGCGGACCATCGCGTTCGGTGTCACCGTGGCCGTCGCAGCGGTGGCGGCGACGCAGCTCACGTTCGCCGAGCCCACGGGCTCCACCACGGCCGACGCCTTCTGGAGCGCCGCCCTGGTGGCCGTGGTCGCCGTCTTCGGCGCCACCGCCCGCCGGTGGACCTGGTTCCTGCCCGCCGGGGTGGGCGTCATCGCCGGAGACAGGCTGGCGGTGGCCTGCGCCGCCGTCGCCATCGCCATCGCGTTCGTCTCGGTGCTGCGCGACACCCGCAGCCGGGCGCGCGGTGCGCTCGTCGGCGCACTCGGCGCTCTCGCCCTGCTGCGCGCCGAGCCCATGGGCTTCCACGGCCTGACCGCGCTGCTGACCACCGCCGCGATCATCCCCATCGTCGTGTCGGGCCACGCCCACGCGGGCCGGGCCATCCGCCGCCGCACCCGGCAGGTGGCCGTCGTCGCCGGCAGCGTCATCGGGCTGATGGTGGCCGGGGCCGCCCTCGGGGTCGTGTCGGTCCAGGGCGACGTGGCCGAGGGCATGCGGGCGGTCGACGGCGGCATGGACGCGGCTCGCGACGCCGACGACGACCTCGCCGCCGAACGCCTCGGGGTCGCGGCCCGGTCGCTCACGGCCGCCAACAGCACGCTCTCGAGCTGGTTCGTCTCGCCGGCCAAGACGCTGCCGATCATCGGTCCCAACCTCGACGCCGTCGAGTCGCTCGCCGCGCAGGCGGGCGAGGTCGCCGAGGTCAGCTCGCTGGCCGCGGGGTCGGCGGACGTCGACGCGCTCCGCTTCGCCGGTGGTCGGCTCGATCCGCAGGTGGTCGGCGACATGGTCGACCCCCTGGAGCAGGTGCACTCGTCGCTCGACACCCTGAACGACCGCGTCGACGACGTCCGCTCGCCCTGGCTGCTCGCCGCCGTCTCCGAACGGATCGACAGGCTCGACGAGCAGGTCGACGACGCCCTCCCCGAGGCCGAGAACGCCCTCGAAGCCGTCCGGATCGCGCCCACGCTGCTGGGCGCCGAGGGTCCCCAGCGCTACCTCGTGCTGTTCACGACCCCCGTCGAGGCTCGGGGTCGGGCCGGGTTCCCCGGCAACTACGCCGAGCTCGTCGTCGACGACGGCCAGCTGACCATGCCGGTGTTCGGCCGGATCGGCGACCTCGAAGCCGCGGGCCAGGACCGCACGCTCACCGAACCCGCCGAGATGGTGGCCCGCTACGGCCGGTTCGACATCGCGAACACCTGGCGCAACCTCACCATGTCGCCCGACTTCGCGTCGGTCGGCCTGGCGGCGTCCCAGCTCTACCCGCAGTCGGGCGGCCAGCCCCTCGACGGGGTCCTCGCCATCGACCCGACCGGCCTGGCGGCGCTGATGCGCTACACCGGCCCCGTCGAGCTGCCCGACCTGCCCGAGCCGCTCACCGCCGAGAACGCCGAGCAGTACCTGCTGTTCGACCAGTACCTCCTGTTCGAGAACGACAACGACCGCCGCGTCGACGTGCTCGACGAGGTGGCGCGCACCACCTTCGACCGGCTCACCCGGGCCGACCTCCCGGGCCCACGGGTGCTGAGCGAGCAGCTCGATCCCGTCACCGACGGGGGCCACATCCAGGTGGTCACCATCGATCCCAACACGTTCCTGCCGCTGCAGGTCCTGTTCGAGACGGGCTGGTTGGCGCCCCCGACCGAGGGCACGGACACGGTCACCGTCACCACGTCCAACGCCGGTGGCAGCAAGATCGACATGTACCTCGAGCGCAGCGAGCAGTACGACGTGACGTGGAACCCCGACACCGGCGAGGTCTCGGCCACCCTGCGGGTGACGCTCGAGAACAACGCGCCCGCGGAGGGGTTGCCCGACTACGTGATCGGCAACGCCATCGGATTGCCGACGGGCACCAACAGCTCGTTCGTGTCCGTCTACAGCCCCTTCGACCTCGAGGGGTTTCGGGTCAACGGCCAACCCGCCGGCGTGCAGTCCGAGGTCGAGCTCGGTCGCAACGTGTACTCGACGTTCGTCGACATCCCGTCCGGCCAGTCGGTCGACATCGAGCTCGATCTCGCCGGGTCGGTCGACGGCCGGCACTACCGGCTCGACCTGCCGGTGCAGCCGTCGGTGCGGCCAGACGAGGTCGCGGTGACCGTCACCGCCGAGGGCGCGACCCTGGCCAGCCGCAGCGCGACCGTCGAGGGGAACGTGGCCCGCTGGACCGGCACGCTCGACGAAGGCCGCACGGTGTCGGTGTCCGCTCCCCGCGGCTGATCCACGACGGCACGCAGCCGACCGCGCGCCCCGCGCCGCCGAGGCGCGACCGTCGTCGTCGGGCCACGCGCGCAGCGCTGTTGACCAGGCGTCAACACCGTTCGATGTGATAGACCGCTCCGGCGCGCCGCAACGGGGCGGGCTGGGGAGCGCCGTACGGGACGGCACAGGGGGAGAGCATGAGCAGACGTGTCATCGCCGTCGCGGTCGCCGCGGTGGCGCTCGTGTTGACAGCGGGGCCGGTCGCAGCCCAGACGTACCCACCCCCGCAGAACTCCATCACGGTCGACGACAGCACCCCGGCGCGGGGTCAGGCCCTGACGATCACCCTGCGCACGTGCCGCCCCGGGACCTACGCCCTGCTGGGCATCGACCGCCTGCTGGCCGCCACGCCGAAGGTCGACGCCCAGGGCGTCGCCACCGCCACCGTCACCGTGCCACGGTGGCTGTCCATCGGTGTGCACCGGGTGTCCGGCGCCTGCCTCGCAGCTGCCGGCCCCCTGTTCCTCTCCACCGACATCCGGGTCGTCGACGCCGCTGCCGCCGGCAGTGGGGTGCCGGGCGGTGCGAGCGGTGGCGGGGGCACCGGCGCCTCCGGCAACGGATCAGGCACGGCGCCCGAGGCCGGTACGGCCACCGACGGTACGGCCACCGGTGGATCGGGCACCGCCACAGCGACGGGTGACGGTGGCGGCACCGCGTCCGGCGGCCACGCCGCGGCGCCGTCGCTCGGCGGCCTCGCCGGTGCGACCGTGCCGGACGACGCCCCGACGCTGTTCGAGGAGGCCGCAGCCGCCAACGGGGTCACCGAGGACGGTGGCAGCGCGTCGCCCGAGGCCACCGCCGAGCGCACCGCCCCGGGCGGCGCCGGCGACTCCGGCCCCGGCACGATGTCGGCCATCGCCCGCGTCGCCCTCGGGGTCGCCGCCCTCGGTGGCGTGCCCGTCGCCCTGGCCGTGAGCCGGCGCCCGCAGCGGGTCGTCAGGCGGAGCTTCGCCTGATCGCCGGTGGTTGCTGCGCCCGCCGGCCCACCCAGGTCGGGTGGTCGGCGAGCGCCAGCATCTCCTCGTCGCCCGCCGAGTCGCCGTAGGCCCACAGCTCGAAAGGGCTGGCTGGCCCGTAGCGTTCCGCCACCCAGGCGCGGAGCCGGGCGACCTTCTGCGGCCCCCGCGTGTTGAGCTGGCCGACCACCTCGCCGGTGAGCATGCCGTCGGCGTCGGTGACCAGCTCGACGGCCAGCGCCGCATCGAGCTCGAGGCGCTCGGCGAGGGGGCGCAGGTACACGCCGAGCGACGCCGAGACGATGACGACGGCGTGGCCCTCGGCCTGGTGCCAGCGCACCCGGTCGAGCATCTCGGGGCGCAGCACCTCGAGCAGGGTCGACACGTAGGCGCCCGCCTGCCGGTCGAGCTCGGCGGCCGGCACGCCCCGGAACAGGTGACCGATGGCCGCCACCTTGAGGGCGTCGCGCTCGCGGGTGCGCCACGCGGCGCGGGCGGTGGCGAGCACCACCCGGGATGTGCCCCGCACCTGCCGGAGGAACGGCACCAGCGTGTCGTGCCGGGCCAGCGTGCCGTCGAAGTCGAAGGCGGCGATGCCCGGCCTCGACGCCTCCGGCGGCTCGGCGGCGGCATCGTCGGTCGGGTCGGGATCGGCCACCGGCGGGCTGGTCATCGGCTGGTCCCCAGGGCGTCCGCCAGGGCCGCGTCGACCGTGGCGTGGGTGAAGGTGAAGCCGGCGTCGAGCAGCACGCGGGGGTGGACGCGCTGGCTGACGAACAGCAGCGAGTCGGCCATCTCGCGCCCGAGCGCCAGCTGGAGCGGCAGGGCGGGGACGGGGATGGCGCTGGGGCGGTGCAGGGTCCGCCCGAGCGCCGCCGACATCTCCCGGTTCGTGACCGGCTCGGGGGCGGTCACGTTCACGGGCCCCGCGACGTCGTCGCGGGCCATGAGGAAGCGGATGGCGGCGACGACGTCGTCGAGCGAGATCCAACTCATCCACTGGTCGCCCGAGCCCAGCCGCCCACCCACGAAGAAGCGGAACGGCAGCGCCATCCGGGGCAGGATGCCCCCGTCGGCCGACAGCACCGGCGCCGTGCGCAGCAGCACCGTGCGGATGCCGGCGTCGACGGCGGGCCGGGTGGCCGCCTCCCACGCCTGGACGACGCCGGCGACGAAGTCGTCGCCCGGCTCGCTCGTCTCGGTGAGGACGGCGTCGGCGCGGCTGCCGTAATACCCGACCGCCGAGGCGGACACGAAGGTCGCCGGCGGGGTGGCCAGGTCGGCCAGCGTGCGGGCGATGAGGCCGGTGCCGCGGGTGCGGCTCTCGAGGATCTCGCGCTTGCGGTCGGCCGACCAGCGCTTGTCGCCGATGCCCGCGCCGGCCAGGTGGACCACGACGTCGAGGCCCTCGAACGCCGCGGCGTCGATGGTGCCGGCCGCCGGATCCCAGCGGATGGCCGCCGGGTCGTCGCTGTCGCGCCGGACCACAGGGCGCACGGCGTGCCCGTCGTCGCGCAACGACCGGGTGAGCGCGGTGCCGATGAGACCGCTGGCGCCGGTGATCGCTACCTGCATGGGTTCGCTCCAATGCGCGTGTCGGTTTGGGTACGGTACGCGCGCGCGGGTTGGTCATGCCGAACCGGATGGAGGCACCGACGTGTCAGGTCTGTTGAAGGAGTTCAAGGAGTTCATCTCGCGGGGCAACGTCGTCGATCTGGCGGTCGCGGTCGTCATCGGCGCCGCGTTCACGGCCATCGTCACCGCGGTCGTCGAGGGCCTGATCACGCCGCTCATCGGCATGATCTTCGGCAAGGACTTCACCGAGATGACCTTCACCATCAACGACAGCGTGTTCCGCTACGGCATCGTCATCAACGCGATCATCTACTTCCTCGCCGTGGCGGCCGTCGTGTTCTTCGGTGTGGTCAAGCCGCTGAACGCCCTGGCCGAGCGCCGGCGCCGCGGCCAGGAGCCCGTCGAGGAGTCGGCGCTGTCCGACGAGGCGGTCCTGCTGGCCGAGATCCGCGACCTGCTCACGGTGCAGGCCGGCGGCTCGGCGAGCCCGGCCTCCCGCCCGCCGACCGACCCGCCTTCGACCTCGGGCTGGTAGCGCCCGACCAGGTGCGGGTGGCGCAGCAGCGCTGCGCTAGCGTCGCCGCCCATGCATGTGGTCATCGTCGGCTGCGGCCGCGTGGGGTCCGGGCTCGCCCGCATCCTCGAAGACCAGGGCCACTCGGTGGCGGTCGTCGACAAGGACCCGAAGGCGTTCCGCCGGCTCCACGACGGGTTCCGCGGCCGGCGCGTCGTCGGGGTCGGGTTCGACCGCGACCGGCTCGAGGCGGCGGGCGTCCGCGAGGCGGCCGCCCTGGCCGCGGTCACCAACGGCGACAACTCCAACATCCTCACGGCGCGCGTCGCCCGCGAGACCTTCGGCGTCGACAAGGTGGTCGCCCGCATCTACGACCCCCGGCGCGCCGTCATCTACGAGCGCCTGGGCATTCCCACCATCGCCACCGTGCAGTGGACGATCGACCGGGTGCTGCGCAAGCTGATGCCCGACGCATCGGGCGACGACTGGGTCGACCCCAGCGCCCGGGTCGTCATGATCGAGCGCCCGGTCGCCCCGGGGTGGGCCGGCCACCCGCTGACCGACATCGAGATCCCGGGCGTCGCCCGTGCCGTCGCCGTGAGCCGCATGGGCACGGCGCAGGTCGCCACCGACGACCTCGTCACCCAGGACGGTGACGTCGTGTACCTGGCGGTGTCGGTCGGCCGGCTCGACGAGGTCGACCGCCATCTGGCGGAGGGCGTGCGATGAAGGTGGTCATCGCGGGCGGCGGCGCCGTCGGCACGTTCATCGCCGGCGAGCTGCAGGGCGCCGGGCACGAGGTGCACATCATCGAGCAGGACGGCGACCGGGTCGAGCGCATGCTCGCCGTCGGCGAGCCTCCGGGCGCCACCTGGCACGTCGCCGACGCGTGCGAGGTCAGCAGCCTGCGCGCCATCGGCCTCACCGACGTCGACGTGGTCGCCGCCGTCACCGGTGACGACGAGGACAACCTCGTCACCAGCCTGCTCGCCAAGCAGGAGTTCGCGGTGCCGCGCGTGGTGGCGCGCGTCAACAACCCCAAGAACGAGTGGCTGTTCAACGAGAACTGGGGTGTCGACGTGGCCGTGTCGACCCCGCACCTGCTCACCGCCCTGGTCGAGGAGGCGGTCAGCGTCGGCTCGCTGGTGCGGCTGCTGTCGTTCGAGGGCGGGCGGGCCAGTCTGATCGAGGTCACGCTGGCGGGCGACAGCCGTGCCACCGACCGCGAGATCGTCGACCTCGACTTCCCCCGCGACTCCACCGTGGTGGCGGTGCTGCGCCACGACCGGGTGATCGTCCCCCGGGGCGACACGCTGCTGCAGGCCGGCGACGAGGTGCTGGTCCTCGTCACGGCCGAGAGCATCGACGACGTCCGCGACATCCTCACCGGCGCCTGAGCCTCCGGCCGGGTCTGTCCCGGCCCGGTCCCCGGGCGGTCTGCCCCTGGCCGGTCTGCGCCCGGCCCGGGCCGTCCCCGGGTCGGGCCGCCGCCTCAACCCGTCCTGCGGTGGAGGCGACCCGCCAGGTGGAGGGCGGACGGCTGGTCGGGCGACGGCGGCGTGAACACCACGATCTGCCGGTCGCCGGAGACCGGGTCGGTGCCGACGGCGACGACCCGCCCGTCGCGGTCGGTGGCGACCGCCTCGACGTCGAGGGCGCACTCGCTCAGGCCGAGTGCCTGGAGCACGCCGGAGGTCTCGGTGACCAGCCGCAGGCGCCCCCCGCTGACCGACACGGTGACACGCTGGTGGAGGCGCTCGTAGGTGCCGGCCAGCGCGGCGATGGCGTCCGGCGGGGGCACCGGGCCCACCGTCCCCCCGCGTGCCACCTGGGCGACCACGTCGTCGGCGTCGGCGGGCACGTCGAGCAGGTCGCTCGCCAGCCGACCGAGCAGCTGCTGGCCGAGCGCCGCGCCGGTCTGGCAGTTGGTCATGACGCACACCGCGAAGCGCTTCTCGGGCACGACGCGCAGCAGCGCGCGCTGGCCGAACGTGTCGGCGTCCTGGCCCAGGCAGGTGAGGTCTCCCCACGACCGGATCGTCCACCCCAGCGCCTGGGCCTCGCCCGGCATCGGGCTGTCCACGTGCGGTCGTTGCATGGCGTCGACCGCGGCGGGCGCGAGCCGATCGACCCCGTCGGGCCCCCGGCCGCCGTCGAGGTGCATGCGCGCGAAGGCGAGCAGCTCGCCCGGCGGCGCCATGATGCCGCCCATCGGCCCGTTCGAGCGTGTGAGCACCCATCGGCTCTGCCGCACCGCCTCGCCGCCGGGCTCGTGGGCGTGGCCGACGGCCACGTTGTGCAGCAGCGCGTGCTGGGGCAGCGTGAGGGTGGCGCGGCATCCGAGCGGGCGCGCCAGGCGGCGCCGCAGCACCCGGTCGAAGTGCTCGCCCGTCGCCACCTCGAGCAGCCGTCCCGCCACGCCGTAGCCCGTGTTGCAGAAGCTGTAGGTGTCGTCGGTCGGGTGGATCTGACCGAGGCCCGCCAGGGTCGCCACGTAGCGGGCGAGCGCGTCGGCGTTCCAGCCGGTGTCGACGAGGTGGTCGCCCTCGATGCCGCTCGTGTGGGTGAGCAGGTGGCGGGGGGTGATCTCGATCGTGGCGGCCGGGTCGGCGACCATGAACTCCTGGAGCTGGGCCCGCACCGGCTCGTCCAACGAGATCAGGCCGGCGCTCACCGCCTGCATGACGAGCGACGCCGTGTAGAGCTTCGAGATCGACCCGATCTGGAACAGGGTCGCCGGCGTGACGGGCACCCCGGTGGCGGTGTTGGTGATGCCGCACGTCGCGATCTCGGTCTCGTCGCCGACGAGCACGCCGCAGGCCGCCCCGGGCACGCCGTGGGCGTCGGCCAGCTCGGCGAGCAGCCCGTCGAGGCGGGGCCGGTAGGTGGCGAGGGCTGTCATGCGCCCGCGCACGGTAGCCCGGACACGGCGCCGAGGTGGGCCCGGTCTCGAAGGTGCCGGACCGGGGAGCGCGCCCGGTGGCCGGGTAGCCTGGCAGCTCGTCTATGAGCACCCGCCGGCTGATCTTCACCGCCCTGTTGTGCGGCCTCGCCATCCTCGTGGCCTTCAGCGTGCAGCTTGCGATGGTGCTCTGAGGGGCCCCCACATACCCGATCGGCACGGGCGCGCCGGCCGGTAGAGTCGCGGGCACACCCCGGCCCCCACGTCACTCTCTGGAGGTGGTCCCCACGGCCGATCACTTCGATGTCGTCGTCATCGGCGGCGGCCCCGGCGGCTACGCAGCGGCGCTCTACGGCGCCAGTGCCGGGCTCAACATCGCGCTCATCGAGAAGCGCTGGATCGGTGGCACCTGCCTCAATGTCGGGTGCATCCCCGCCAAGGAGCTGCTCGAGACCGCGCACGTCCACCGCACCGTGACCGAGGCCGCCTCGTTCGGCATCAACGCCGGCGAGCCCCAGGTCGACTGGTCGGTCACCCAGCAGCGCAAGCAGGCCGTCGTCGACGAGCTGGTCGGCGGCGTCACCACGCTGCTCAAGGGGCGCAAGGTCACGGTCTACGAGGGCTACGGCCGCCTGCACGCAGGCCGCACCGTCTCCGTCGATCCCAGCGACGGGTCCGACCGCTTCGAGGTCACCGGCGACGCGGTCATCATCGCCGCCGGCTCCGAGACCCGCACCATCCCCGGCTTCGACGTCGACGGCACCGTCGTCATGACCTCCGACGAGGTGCTGTCGATGCCCGAGATCCCCGGCACGGCGGTGGTCATCGGCGGCGGGGCCATCGGCTGCGAGTTCGCATCGATGATGTCCGACATGGGTAGCCAGGTCACGGTGCTCGAGGCGTTGCCCAAGATCCTGCCCGGGGTCGACAAGGACGTCACCTCGATGGTCGAGCGCTCGTTCAAGAAGCGGGGCATCGAGGTGCGCACCGGCGTCACGGTCACGGGCCACGAGCCCGGCGACGGGGGCACCGTCGTCAACGTCGAGGGCGCCGATCCCATCAAGACCGACGTGGTCGTGGTGTCCGTCGGGCGCAAGCCCGCCACCGACGACCTGGGCCTCGACGGCACGCAGGTGCAGCTCGACGAGCGCGGCTTCGTGCAGGTCGACGAGGTGTGCCGCACGGGTGAAGAGGGCGTCTGGGCCGTCGGCGACTGCATCGCCACCCCCGCCCTGGCCCACGTCGGCTTCGCCGAGGGCATGGTCGCCATCGACGGCATCCTCGGCGAGGACGCCCGGCCGGTCGACTACGGCAAGGTGCCCTGGGGCATCTACTGCCGGCCCGAGGTGGCCTTCGCGGGCCACTCCGAGCAGTCGGCCAAGGAGGCCGGTCTCGACGTCGTCGCCTCCAAGCACCGTTTCACCGCCAACAGCCGGGCCAAGATCATCGGCGACCAGGAAGGCCTGGTGAAGGTCATCGCCACCAAGACCGCCGACGGCAAGGCAGGCACCATCGTGGGCGTCCACATGGTGGGCCCGTGGGTCACCGAGCAGCTCGGCCAGGGCTACCTGGCCGTCAACTGGGAGGCCACGGTCGACGAGGTCGCGGCGTTCATCCAGCCGCACCCCACGCTGTCCGAGCTGTTCGGCGACACCGTGCAGGACATGACCGGGCGACGGTTGCACTGATGCCCACCCCCTCTCCCATCCGCTACGACGGGGCGCAACGGAGCGTCCCGAACGACACGGAGGCGCAGGCCTGATGGCCGACATCCAGATGCCCCAGCTCGGTGAGACGGTCACCGAAGGCACCATCACCAAGTGGTTCAAGCAGGTCGGCGACGAGGTCGCCGAAGACGAGCCCCTCTTCGAGGTCTCCACCGACAAGGTCGACTCCGAGGTGCCGTCGCCGGTCAGCGGCACGCTGTCCGAGATCCTGGTCGAGGAGGGCGACACCGTCGACGTCGGCGCCGTGCTCGCCCGCGTCGGCGACGCACCGGCGGGCGGCGGCGAGGCCGCACCGGCCGCCGAGGCTCCTGCCGAGGAGGCGCCCGCCGAGCCCGCCGCCGAGGCGCCCGCACCCGAGCAGCCCGCCGAGGCGCCCGCTGGTGCCGAGGACCAGCCGGCGCCCGAAGAGGTCGCCGGGCAGGCCACCGCCGCGGAGGGGCCCTCGCAGCCCGGCACGCCCGCACCGGCGGCCGAGCAGCCCGCGCCCGCGCCGGCCCAGCCCGCCGCGCAGCAGCCGGCGCCGGCTCCGGCC